>NZ_JBFUMV010000020.1:0-76952 GCF_054049175.1 Microbacterium sp. P5_E9
CGACGAAGGTGACCATCGCGATCACACCAAAGATGGCGATTGTGAGCACAATTGCCGGGTAGGTGACGGCCGCGCGAATCTTGTTCTGAAGTTCGGCTTCGCGCTTGTAATTCTCGGCGATCGATGTCAGCGCCCCACCGAGGAAGCCGCCGCTCTCGCCTACGCGCACGATACTGAGCATCAGCGGCGGAAACGCCTGCGGGTGTCTCGCCAACGCCGCCGAGAATGACGACCCGGACTCAACATCTGCCTGCACCTGGATCAATGCGGGTTGCAGCCTCTTGTCGTCAGTCTGCTCGATGAGGATCGAGAGGGTTCGCATGAGCGGCAGGCCGGCATTGAGAAGACCCGCCATCTGACGCGAGAATACCGCGAGCGACTTCGCCGTCACGTGCTTGCTCGACCCAGGAAGTTTGATCTCACGGTTGAGTCCAGTGCTCGACTTGAGCGTCACCTCAAGCGGCGTGAGTCCTTGCGCCTTGAGTTTCGCGGCGACGGCGGCTTCGCTCGGCGCTTCAATTGTGCCCTTGACTGTCGAACCTCCGCGGGAATCCACTGCACGGTAGACGAACTCCTGCACAACGGCCATGGCTAGCCCTTCCCTCTGGAGTCAGCTGGCGATCCGAAACGAGAACCCATGCCAAGTCCCGTCCCCACTACGGCTTCCGCTGGCGTGATCGATTCGTGTCCCGGCTGACGCCAACCACCTGCGTGTTCGGACCACTCCTCGGCATCAAGATCCTTCGGCACAACGCGCACGCCGTCGAGGCTGCGTGGGTCTACGGCATAGTCTCTGGCCACGTTTAGCGCGATGGTGCCCTCGCCTACCAGTCGTCGCAGGTCCTGATCTAGCGTGTGCATGCCGACCCCTGACCCCGCTTGCATCGCTGAGTAGATCTGGGCGACCTGCCCCTCGCGAATCATGTTCGCAACCGCCGGGGTGTTGATGAGCACCTCAGTGGCGATCGTCCGACCATCGGATTGAGAGAGCGGCATGAGCGTCTGGCTGATCACGCCTTGAAGTGTGTCGCCAAGCTGCGTCCGGATCTGCTGCTGCTGGTCGGCAGGGAACACATCGACGATTCGGTTGATGCTCTTCGCCGCACCCTGAGTGTGCAGCGTCGAAAGCACGAGGTGGCCGGTCTCTGCCGCCGAAAGCGCCGTGCGGATGGACTCAGGGTCGCGAAGCTCACCGATGAGGATCACATCGGGGTCCTGGCGAAGCACACGCCGCAGAGCTTCTGCGAACGAACCCGTGTCGGTGCCGACCTCGCGCTGGTGGACGAGCGCTCGCTTGCTCTCGTGATGGAACTCGATGGGATCTTCGATCGTGATGATGTGCGCTGGTACAAGTTCGTTGATGATGTCGACCATCGCCGTGAGGGTCGTCGACTTACCCGAACCCGTGGGACCTGTCAGGAGGACAAGACCACGCGGCAGCAGAGCAAGATCACGCGCGATCGGCGGGGCTCCGAGTTCTTCGAGGGAATACACCCGGTCGGGAATGAATCGAAGCGCAATCGCGATGGATCCAAGCTGGCGATAGACGTTGACGCGGAAGCGCCCGATTCCAGTCGAAGCGTGAGCGAGATCCACCTCACCGCGCTGCGTGAACTCCTCCTGCTGCCCAACTGTCATCAGATCGAATGCAGCGCGCTCAACCCATCCTGCGGACAGAATGTCTTCGAACCCGGGCACTGGTATGAGGTCGCCGTCGACGCGCAGAAGCGGCGGAAACCCGGCGGTGATGTGAACGTCGGACGCACGATATTGAGCGCCACGGGCCAACAGTGCGTCGAATTCAATCTCACTCATGCCCTCATCCTTCCGCGTGGACGTACGTCAGCGCTGAGATCTGTACGGTGATGCCTTCGCCCGCCTCAGCCGAAAACACCGTGATGCTGTTGAGCAGTCTCGGCCCGGCTCGCAGCGCATCGAGGAACGCGGTCACTTCACCCATGTCGGCAGCCGTCGCCTGGATCGAAAAATCGACCTGCTGGCGTCCCGGCGACCCGGGGTCTACGGCAGTCGTTTCCGCCGACCCTTCGGTCGCTCCTGTGTCGTCCGTCGGAGCAACGGTCCCAGCTGGTTCTGTTGAGCTGCGCGGCGCGAATGCCACCTGCTGGCCAGCCGTGACGCTGGTGAGCGCAACCCCCGATGTCGCGGCCGCGCGCCCGATTACTTCGAAGACGTCGTCGAGCTGTCCGTCGACGGGGATCTGAGAGCGGAGCCCCAGGACCGATGCGTTGATCTGCTCGAGGTTCTCCTCCTCCTTGCTCAGCTCATCGACCTGCGCCTGATAGATGGCATTGGTGCTCGCTACAACCGCGGTCTGACCATCGACGCTGAATGCCTGAACGATGATCGGCAAGGCGACGAGAAAGAAGCCGAGGGCTATAACCCCGAGCGAGATGACCAGGCCGAGAGCGGTGACCATAGTCTTCGACATCACTCATCGCCTCCTTCGGTGGCTGCATAGGCGCCTGAGTAGACCGTCTGATCGAACTGAATGTTGAGCAGGTAAGCGAACCGCCCGTCGGACGCAGAACTCGAGGTCACGGACTGGCCATCGGCGAAGAGCACACCGTCGACCTCGCGGAGAGAACGAATGATTCCGACGATGTCGAGCGGGGTGAGACTCTCGACCGAGATCGTCCCGACGACACCCTCCTCGAGAGTAGGGTCGTCACCCGCCGGTGCGCCGCCTACGGTCAGATCGAACCCGGTCAGGCTCGTGTCAGGCGGAAGTATGCTGTTGACCTTTGCGATCACTGGACTCCACGTCAGGTCCGTTGCCATCGCCTCGGTGCGGAAGTCAGTGAGTTCTGACTCCGTCGCAAGTGCCTCGCTCACCTCCGACAGCGCGGCTATCTCGGTCAGCAACTGATTTGTGTGCGCTTGCTCGGCGACAAGACGCTGATCGGCAGACCACTTTATGAGGAACGCCCCGGCGATCATGAGGAGTGCGACGACAATCGCACCAAGCACTACCCACAGCCACAGGCGGGTGAGCCTGTCGCGCTCACGCCGAGCAATTTCCGATCGCGGCATGAGGTTGACGCGAGGGACGCCCGCGAGAACTGGCGTCAGCGACGCGGCCATTAGCGGGCCCCGCCAAGTGCGATTCCGACGGTGCCAACGAGATTGAGTCCGACCTCACCCGTTGGTGGTGGGCCGGCGATCGCGATGACGTCGGAGACGTCGATGACACGAAGCGGTGCTTCAATCGCCGCCGCAAGCGCCGGAAGAATCCCTTCCACCGCCGCACCCGCGCCCGTCACGAACACCCGTGAGATCGGCGCGGCATCCGGCCGACTTGCGAAGAACGCGAGCGTGCTGCGCAGACGCGCTGCGAGATCGGACGCCCCCGGCGGCGTGGCCGCGCGCAGACCGCCACGAGTACGAGCGGGAGTCGCCGCTGCGTACTCCAGCGCGGGCGAGTCTGCCGAGATCTCGACGGGCGTCTGACGCTGAGATGCTGCGGTGGGAACGTCGATCGGCAGCAGGCGGACGAACTGCGGCACACCGCCACGTGTAACGACGACCTGCGTGGTGTGGTCACCGATACTCACGGTCGCGACGGTCTCGCCCGCCGGGGCAAGTGGCGCCGTGGCCCTCGCGAGACCGAACGCGGTGAGGTCAACGCCCTGCGCCCGGAGTTTCACCTTCGAGAGAGTTCCGATGATCGCCTCGATGTTCTCCGATACGGCGGCGACAAGCAGGCCCGAAACCTGGTCGCCGCTCTGGGACAGCGGGTAGAAATCGAGGACTGCTTGGCTCGCGGGCACCGGAAGAAGGTCCTGGACCTGAAAGGGCAGTGCGTCGCGCAACAGGTCGGCCCGCATGGCCTGGGTCGTGTATTCACGAACAAGGATTCTCCGACTTGCGACGCCGAGCACGACATCCTTGCTCTTGAATCGCGCGCCAGACCACAGTTGCCGCAACGCCACGGCGACCGCCCCGGGGTCGAGCACCTCCGAGTCCCGAGCGGCATCTTGCTGAAGTGGGACCTCGCCGTATGCAATGAGTTGAGGCTTTCGCCCGAGTGAGAGTTCTGCGGCACGCACGCTCTCCTCAGTCACCTCCAACCCGACGATTGTCTTTGCCATGCGAGTGTTCCTTCCCTCAGGCCCCAGTGAAGAGGTCTACATACCAGCGGCCCACAGGTTCGCCGGCGAAGACGCCGACCCATGCTCCGAGAATCATCCACGGCCCAAACGGGATGGCGGTCTTTCGCCCGGCACGTCTTGCGGCCATCAACGCAATACCGAAGAAGCCCCCGAACACGAACGCGGCAAAAGACCCCACCGCGAGAGCGCCCCACCCGATCCAGCCCAAGTAGATCCCGATGACGCCGGCGAGCTTCACGTCGCCCCCGCCCATACCTCCAGGTCGGGCAAGCCGCAAGATGGAGTAGAACGCGTACAACGCCGCCATCCCGATGCCGCTCCGTAGCCAGGCAGCCCAGTCACCGCTCAGCCACGATGCGGCGGTCAAGAGAACCGCCGCGACGACGTAGCTCGGCAAAACGATGCTATTCGGGAGTCGGCGTGTGTCGAGATCAATCAGCGTCAACACGATGCTGATGGATGTGAAGTACAGGAAAGCCACGATAACGATCCCCAGCGCCCAGACGTCCCCGCTCGTTGATGAGCCGCCGCCGGTCGCTGAGGTGGTCGAGGAAGCTGCGAGAAACCACCAAGTCACCCCAGCGAACGCCGCCCCGGTGATCGCCTCGACAATCGGATAGCGAGCCGAAATGGGTTCACGGCACGAAGCGCACCTACCGTGCAAGGCAATCCACGAAACGACGGGCACGTTCTGCCAAGGCTTCACCGGCGCGTCACAGTGCGGACAGCGGCTCTCCCGAAGGAGCGAGATTTGCGCTGGCACGCGGTAAGCAACCACGTTGAGGAACGAGCCGATGACGAGGCCGAGTGCCCCCGCCATGATGACGAGGAACAATGTGACAGCCGGCAAGGTGCTACTTCTCCGTCTGCGAGATCATCGTAGGCGGACCGAGAATAGGCGTCGAGGTTCCGCCGCTCGTTGTGCCGATCGTGATCTCGCAGCTGAGATCGAGCATGGGCAGCCATTCCATCGGCTGGCAATTGAACTCAGGTTGCACCCAGTGTGCAGAACCGTCCGTGTTGGAGTAGAACTGGCCGTCGAAGGCTACCTGGTTCGTGTTCTTGAACCCGCATGGGGTGTAGAACATCAGGTTTGCGTTGAGTGTCGAGCCGAGCGAGAGATCGCCGCTCGCCATGCCCGCGCCGCAGTTCGGCACCGAGTTCCCAAGAATGCTGTCTCCCTGGACGAAAAACAACTGCGGCACCGGACCGGTCGAGTTGATGTTCCCAGTCGTCACGGTCATCTTCGACCCAGGAGCGACGAGGAACACAGCGTCATGCGTGAATTGAGTCGCGCCCCCAACCAGCCTGATCGTGACGTCACCTGTGCAGCCGCGATAGTCGATTCCGACTCGTGAATATCCCGTAGGAAGGCCCGCTGTCACCTTGCCCGTGACATCCGCGCCGTTGCACGGCCCTGTCTCCCACCATACGTCCGATCCCCAGAATGCCGGCTCCTGCGGTAGGTCGACCCAGGTGGTCATTACGTAGACAGCGTCGAGGTCAGCCTGCGACACCGCCGGATCAGGGTTCACATTGGACTGGACTCCTCCGACAACCCGGTTGCCGGGATCACTCGCAGTCAAGTGCGCGAAGCCCTTGCCACCTACGACACCCTTGGACACCGTGATGTCCTTGCTCGACTTCAAGTCTTTGATGATCTCCGCGTTTTGGCTGTCAACCGTTATCGACCCGCGGGTGCTGATGGTACCCGTGATCGTCACTTTCGCGCTTTTGATGTCGACGTCGCCTTCGGCGAAGATGTCGCCGTTGATAGTGCAGTCCGCGCTGAGCTCGATCCCGCCCCGAGGAACCCACAGATCGCCATCGATCACCGTCGTGCTGTTGCAGGTGTACTTGCCGTCGCGGATAACGAGGTCGCCGATGTACGACGACTGCGTCGCCTTGAACTGACCAGAGAAGAACGCCATCGTGCCACCGGGCTGACCGACGTACGTGACCGTCCTCTGAAACAGGGATGTGAGTTCAGTCGCCGTGCCGTCCGGTCCCTTCCCAGTTGACACGATCCGAATGACACTGGGCGATGTCAGGCTCGGGCAGGCTGCGGCAAGGGAACCTTCGTTCGGCCCCGTCGTCGCGGCAGCGGCATAGACCGGGGGGTTGGTTGCAACCGCATTCGATGCCCCGAGCGCGCAGGGGACCTTCATCACGTTCGCAAGGGCCGCGTCGCGACCTGACTCTGCGGCGATGAATGCCTGCGTGCGATTCTTGTTTCCGGAGTTGGCACTGATCGTGAAGACCACACTCGCAGCAATGGTCGTGACGGCGATGAAACCCACGAGCATAGTGACGACCACTGCGACGAGGGCAGCACCCTCATCGTTGCGGTGGCGCAGCCGCCACAGGCGGTTCACCAGCACGGCGCCACCGTTCCTGCGACTGAATTGCGCATATACGTCTCCCCAGTGAAGCGGACAGGTGCTGCCGGCGCGGCTGCCTGGAACGTGTAGCGAACACCGCGAGTCGAGAGTGGCTGGAGGTAGGCGGTGACGCCGTCCTGGTCGATTCCGGACTGCCACTGATTCCACTGGTCGGGACTCTTGGTGATCGGACTGCTCTTCACAATCATCCGCACCTCATGGCCCGAGAAGTAGAACCCTTGGCATTCTTGCTCGCCGGTGAGCGACGTTTGCACTTTCAGGGTCGTTCCGTCCGGCGACAGATCAAAGGCGATGGCGTTCCGCATGGCTCGCTCGACCTCCGAACTCACGAGCTGACCCCGCGTCGTCGCCCGAGTCTGCGCCGTCACGCTCTGTTGCGCCTTCCATGTATTGACGAAGATCACAGCCACCGCGCTCATGACAATCGCCAGGAGCAGGACGTAAACAACGAGCTCGATGAGCGAAACCCCATCTTCGTTGGATCTCCGGTTCATGGCACGTACACGAGCGCCGACGCGGTGGCCAGGGTCCGGCCACTTTGCGTGGCGGTCAGGGTGATTGAGACGGACGCCTTAGGTCCACAGAGTCCCCGAACCCCTGATGTGGCGAAGGCACCCCCCTTGCCGTCGGTGAAACTCTTCGAGCTGACGGTCGTGAGCAGCGCAGCGCAAGTGGGCGACTGTCGCGCTTGATCGACCATTGAGTTGAGCTGTCGGGTAGCGGTCGCCACGATCGCCTGTTCGGAGGACAGTCGAATACCTGTCCAGAGCGCCGGAAGAATTGCGACTGCGATGATAGCCAAAAGGAACATGGAGACGATAATCTCCACGACGCCGAAACCGCGCGTGTCGTCTTTGATCCGCATCTGTGCCTCCCCAGACGACCGATGGCGTGATCTGCAAGTGTACGGCACTTTGCAGACCACGCCATCGACTCAATTTACGGGATGGCGAGTGAGCCGCATCCGGGGCCGGAGTATCCGACCTTTCCGCCGAGCGCGGTCGACTGCGTGGCCGCGACACAGAAGTCGTCGAGTGTGGCCCCCGACGGGGTTACGGCGAAGGTGTATCCAGCGAAGTTCGTGAACGAGGTCGAAGACCCCTTCGCAGTCGCGGCAGCCCACTGCGTAGCCGCATTAGCTGCAACCGTCCTCGCCGAGCTCACTTTGGCCTGATCCTGGATGTTGAGGAAGATCGGAATCGCGATGGCGGCAAGGATGCCGAGAATCACGACGACGACGATGAGCTCGATGAGCGAGAAGCCCTTCTCATCGTTCTCCTCGCGGCGGATCTTCTCCGCCTCGATGTAGTTATGAATGGTGCCACGCATGCGTGCATCTCCCCGGTGATTGTGAATACGAGTGACCCCGAGTCCAACCGAAACAACATCCCGACGCCAGGCGCGGTCTGTCGTACCAGTCTCCCCAGAGCTGGCTAGGAGATCACACCCATCGTGAACCCCTCCCCGTCGACAATCCTCGGTGGGCAAGCCAGTTGCGGTCAAGCTCGCGCGCCTTAGCTTTGGCTCAGGAATGACCCCCTTCCCGCTGGCGGAGGCGGGACAGCCCTGCAGGCCGGATATTCCGGCCTATCCTTCTGGAACACCGTTCTTAAAGGAGTGCGTTGGACCCGTCGTGGATGCAGTTGGGGCTCGCATTGGCGGCGTGCGTCCTGGCGCTGGGTTGCCCTGGCTTCGTTATCGCGCTCGGGCTCCGACTAAGGGGCCTCTGGCTCGTGGCAGGAACGCCGGCGATAAGTCTTACGGCCATCGTGTCAGCATCCGTCCTCGCGCCCCTCCTCGGAATGGAGTGGTCGTTCCTACCTGTGCTGCTCATCTCTGTTGCCGCCGCCGTCGCCGCGTGGCTGGTTACCCACTTCGTTCGACCGGCGCGTCCGCGACCGATTGAACACAGTGAGTGGCGCTTCGGCTCGGCAGCCGCCGTCACGATTGCCGCTGTGATCCTCGGGGCACGCCTCATGTTCGCCGTGGGATCGCCGGAGCTCTTTGCTCAGTCTTTCGACAATGTCTTCCACCTCAACGCAGTCCAGTTCGTACTCGAGTCGAAGACCGCGTCACCGTTCAATCTCCAGGAGATGACTACGGTCGAAGGCACCCCCACGGTCTATCCGAGCGGATGGCACGCCGTCGTAGCGCTCGTCGTCCAATTGTCGGGCGTCTCGATCCCTATCGCATCGAACGCGCTGCTCGCCTTGACGGCGTGTGCCGTGTGGCCGACTGGAGCAATTCTTCTCACACGGGCGTGTTTCGGCACTGGCACCGTCACCACTCTCGCGGCCGGTGTGTTGTGTGCGGGAGTTGCGGCCTACCCGATGTTTCTAATCCCGTATATGGGTACGTACCCGCTCTTTCTCTCTGTAGCACTGGTGCCTGTTTGCATCGCAGCGATGATGGCAATTGGGAAGGTTGGGCGGCTGGATCTCGGACCCCTGGCCGCCGGGCTATTGCTCGTCGCGTGCATACCTGGGGTCGTCGGGGTCCATCCCTCGGCACTCGCGATGCTCTCAGTACTCTCCGTTCCGGTCGCAGGTGCTGTCGCCGGGCGGGCAATCGTTCGGCACCGTAGCGGTCGCGCTCGGCGTCTCATCGGTGCCCTCAGCGTTCTCTACTTCCTCGCCATGGTTGCGGTGGTAACGTACCTTCGCCCCGGTGGCCTACAGGATCCCGCTGCTCCGGACACCGTCGCGCAGGCGCTGGGTGAAGGAATTACGGGAGCGATTGCGGGGTCCTCGATTCCGGTGATCTCCGGGGCACTCACACTCGTCGGTGTCGTTGCCTGCGTGAGGACGCGAAGTGCGTCCGCCCTCACTGCTGTCGGCTTGTGGGTGATGCTCCTGGCCATCTACGTCATGGCCCACGGCGGAGATGCCTTCCTCCGAGCGCTATTCACGGGGTCCTGGTATGGAGATCCGAATCGGATCGCCGCGTTCGTGCCGATCGGCATCGTGCCCCTCGCCGCATTCGGCGCCAGCAGGGTCTGGATTCGCATTAAGGTCGCAACGGAATCCAGGGCACGCCTCACACGATTCGCCGGGGTCGTCGCGATGCTCAGCCTTACCGCGCTCGCCGTTTCGACCACGCTGTCCGCGTCTGTGCGCAGCGTAGACACATCGATGCGCTCAACCTTCACTCCGACCGATGATCCATTCAGTGCCCTTGTCGCGTTAAGCGAGGACGGCCGCAAAGTGATCGACTTCATCGGAAAGAACGTTCCACAAGAGGACCTGATCGCTGGCAACCCATGGAAGGGCTCCAGCTTCATCTACGCTCTCACCTCTCGTCATGTTCTGCTTCCGGCCATCAACATGGGTACGAACGCTTCGATCGACGCGTTCATGGATTCGTTCGCTCAGTCCGCAGAGGACGGCCCGGGGTGCACCGCCGCTCGCGATCTCGACGTCAAGTGGGTGGTCGACATCCCACAGCGAAATGCGCTACCGCAAGGCGCAAACTTCGACGGCGTGGCAGGCCTGGATGAATCATCCAACGTCGAACTCGCGTACCGCTCAGGCAACGCCTCGCTGTACCGCGTTACCGGGTGCGGTCTGTAGACGCGACTCTCCCGCGAAACGCCTTGGGACTCAGAAACGCCAAATCCCGATTGCCACGGGCGTGATCGGCATCCCGTGCGGCACCTCATCACCGTCACCAGCCTCGACTCTTTGAATAGAAACTCGACTCTTTGAATAGAAAAATGCTGACGCGCAGGTCAGGGCGCCGTCAGAAGAGCTCCTTCGGTGTCCGCCTGATCGTTCGCCCCCCTCGACGTGGGCTTTCACATCGCTAAGGTGGAGCGTCGTCGGTGACCCTGGTCTCGCAGCCCGGATCAGTTCGCGATCGGGTTCAACCCGAACATCAAGGTGATGCCGAACAGAAGTAGGAATGCCAACACGAGCGCAAGCACAGAGGCGCCCTTCTTCGTTGGACGCGTAACAGCGATCGCCAAACTCGCGATCGCGAGGATTAGCGCTGCCCCCAAGAGGGCGAGGATGGTGGACCTCAGCGGCTGGGCAAGAGAAGGGTATGTGTCGGTCAAACCCCAGACCACCGCTGCGACGCCCACCAAGCCCAAAAGAATCAACACCAGCGATGCCGTGGCCGGGCCGTTCCTCGTCATGGGCATGAGAGTCCTGTGGTGTCCGTCGGCGTACGCGCCTGGCTGCGGACGATATGCGATCGGCGACGGCGGCGGGCGGTACATGACCGGCAAGAGCGCGCGATCCTCGATTGGCGTTGGTCTGCGACCGATGATCTCGCCGGGGAAGGGGTTGGCGTCATCCGCGCCAGCCCGTGGCGCTTCTGGGTCGACGGGCGGGGCGTCTGCCTGCGTCGCCGGCGAAGACACGGCGAGCAGGGGCGGCGCTACGTCGAGTTGAGTGGCAGCCTCTGCGGCCGGCGAAGACACGGCGAGAACGGGCGGCTCTACGTCGGGGCCAGTGCTGGTCTCCGATGGTTGTGGGGGCTCGGCGGAACGCGAGGCACGGCGTGTCAGCGGGGGCGCCTCGGCGTCGGCGGGAATCACCGGTGAAGACTGCGGCTCCACCTGTTGCGGCCCTGTCGCGACCGATCGGGCGGCACGTCGCGTTGGGGGCGCGGGCTGGATGGGAGCCGCCGCTTCCAGTTTCGGTTCAGCCGCGGCGTGGCTCGATCGTCGCGCGGAGCGCGACGACGGCCCGCTCCGATCCATCGATGACGTCATGTCGTGCCCCGGACTCGACTTCCCGCCAGAGCGCGGTGAAATCCCGTCCAGAGCGCGATCGGTCCAGGCGGATCCGTCCCACCACCGCGCCCCCGCGATGCCCCGCGGGTCGGCGTACCAGCCGGGCGGCGCGCCAGCCGACGACGGACCTCCAGTCATCATCACCCCAAAGAGAGAACTGTTGACGGCAACTCTAATGGCGCGAGTCGCGGCGGCCTCACGGGGTGTAATCAACGGGCGCAAACCTGAGCAGATCCAAAGGTCGCGGCATCCGTTACCGTTCCGGTATGGCCGTCGCAACGAGGGACGCACCGAAAACACCCGCGAGGCGGGCCTCCCGCGCGCGAGTCGCTTGGCTGAACAGCGACATCATCGATCGAACTCGAGAACGCACCGCGAGCCTAAATCAGCTGCTGCTGGGCACCGTAGTGCTCGTGCTCGCGGTGCTCATCGCGCTCGGAGACTTCTCCGGAGATCCGGCTCTGTTCTTCACCGGCGTCGTCCTCGTCTTCATGTTGACAGGGGCGACATTCGTCATTCCGTGGAATCAGATTCCATTCGGGTGGGTGGCTGTCGTGCCGGCGATCGATATCGTCGCGATCACCCTGATGCAGCTCGGCGCGCCGGGTTCCGCGCTCGGACTGCTGTGGATCTTTCCCACCACCTGGCTCGCCGGCGGCTTCGGGCTTCTGGGGCTTTTCGCCGGGACGGCTTCCGTCGCCGTAATCAGCGGTCTGATGAACGCGGTGAACCAAGAGCAGAACACTGATGCGACGCTTCTACTTCCGCTCGTCGTGATCGCCGTAGCTACCACGAGCTACCTCAGTGCGCGACGCTCCGACGCGCAGCGCATCCTGCTTGCGAAGCAGGCGCTGCTGCTCAGCCGTGTGCTGGAGCGGACCAGGCGGCAGGAGCAGGAGGTGACCGAAGTGCTCGATGCGGTCGACTTCGGCGTCATCCGCATCGCGTCGGACGGCAAGGTCTCGGTGACGAACGAAGCGCACGCCCGCCTGCAGCAGGCGCGACCGACAGACGACGAGGATGCCGATGCCCCTGCATTCCGCGACGACGGCGTGACCCGGCTGCCGGACGCCGAACTGCCGCTCGAACGGGCCCTGCGTGGCGAGGCGTTCGACCCACAGTTGGTCTGGTTCGGCCAGGAACCCCGGCCTCGCCAGGCGCTGAGCATCAGCGCCCGTCGGCTGCTCGATTCCCGCGGCCGCGATGCCGGAGCGGTGGTCATCTCGCGCGACGTCACCATCGAACTGGAGGCGCTTCGTGCCCGGGACGAGCTCGTCGCCTCGGTGTCGCACGAATTGCGCACTCCCCTCACTTCGATCCTCGGCTATCTCGACCTCGCCATCGAAGCGCCTGACGTGCCGGACGAGGTGCGCTCGAACTTGGACGTCGCCCAGCGCAACGCCGAGCGTCTCCTGGGGCTGGTCGGCGACATCCTGACGGCGTCGAGTTCATCGTCGTCGTCCATCGAGGCGACGATCGATCGGCAGAAGATCGACGCGCGAGACATCGCGCGCGCGTCTGTTGAGGCGCTCCTGCCGCGCGCGGCCGCGCGCGGGATCGTGATCGATACCGCCAGTCTCGAAGCCGCACCCGTCTGGGCCGATTCGATGAGGCTCCGACAAGTCATCGACAACCTGCTGTCGAATGCGATCGACTACAACCGGGACAGCGGCACGGTCTTCGTCGGCACCGCGACCGATGGATCCTCGAGCTGGATTGTCGTGCGCGACACCGGGGTGGGAATCAGCGACGCAGATCGCCTCCGGCTGTTCCAGCGCTACTTCAAGGCAGGCGCACCCCGCAAGCAAGGCACCGGGCTCGGCCTCGCCATCACGCGCGACATCGTGCGCGCGCACGGCGGAGACCTCAAACTTGACAGCACGCTCGGGGTCGGCTCCACCTTCATCGTGAAGCTTCCGGCGACCGCCCCCACCCTCGACCGCATCGAAGGGACTTCCCTGTGACCCTCGACCTCGCCAGTGTGCTGGTCATGACCGCCCTGGTGGTGAACGTCTGCGGCATCCTCTTCATCATCGAGACGATGCTGCGCAGAGACGAGGGCGCCGGCCGCATCTGGGCGCTCGCGTTTCTCGCCGGCATCCTCACCACCGTCGCCTACATCGTGTGGGTGCAATCGTCCGCTGCCTGGTGGGCGATCGCGGTCGGGAACGCGGCCTTCGTGATCGCCACCGGATGCATGTGGCTCGGATGCCGCCGCTTCAACGGGCGCCCGGTGCTCGGGTGGTCCGCACTCGTCGCGGCAGCAGCGCTCGCCGCCGCGATCTCCGTCGTGGTCGCGGGGCCTGATGGCGGGGACTGGGCCGGGGCCCTGTGGATGTTCATCCCTCTCCTCGGATTCGCGGGCGTCGCCGCCGTGGAATGCCTGCGCGGAGCGCTCGGCGAATCGCGCACGGCCTGGGTGTTGGCCGCCGTTCTCGGCGTGCAGGCGCTGTACTACGTGTCGCGCACGACCGCGTTCATCACGTCGGGCCCGGAGAGCACCCTGTTCCAGACCGTGTTCGGCACGGTCAACACAAGCATCCTCACCACCACCCTCACGATCGTCGCCGTGGTCGTGACGTCCGTGCTCCGTGCATCGCGAGCACCCATGCGCGGGTATCTGCGACCCACGGGCGAGGGCACCGCCGAGGACGGGATCCTGTCCGAAGAGGTCTTCGCCGCCGCCCTCGCGCACCTCTGCGAGCGGGCGAGGCGACGCTCCGAGCTCGTCGCCGTGATCGCCGTGCGCATTGACGACCTCGAGCAGATCTCCACCGCGTTCGGCAGCGAGGTTGCGCGCGCCGTCACCGAGACGTGGCGCACGGGGGTGCGCACGTACGCGCCATCGAACGCTCTCGTCGCGGAGGACGGTCCGACGGGGCTGCTCGTCGGGACGGTCGTCGAGGCGCCACAGGGAGCGCGGCGCGTGGCCGGAGAGATCTACCGGGGCCTCTTCGAGGATCTCGGCAACGTGGGCGGCGGGGTGATCCCGGTCGTCGGGGTCGGTGTGGGACTAAGCGACACCAGCGGCTATGACGCGACGGCGATTGCCCGCGTGGCGCGTGAGGCGGCGATCCGCGCGGCGGCGACGGTGGAGACCTCGGTGCTCGTCGGCGACGACGAGTAGCGGCATCCGCTCTGCGTCACCTGCTTCAGGAGGCGGTGAGCCGGTAGCCGACCCCGCGCACGGTCTCGATCCACCGGGGGCTCGCGGGCGACTCGCCGAGCTTGCGGCGCAGGTTGGCCATGTGCACCTCGATCGCGCGCGCGTCGCTGTCGGTGACGAACTCGACCCCGGTGAACTGCTCGCCGCGCAGCATGAGCGCGAGGTCGGTCTTGGCGCGCACGCGGCGTCCTCCAGAGAGGAGATCCGCGAGGATGTCGAACTCGCTGCGCGTGAGCTGGAGGTCGTCGCCGTCCACCGTGACGACGCGCGTCTCGGTGTTCAGTCTGATGCCCTGATGCTCGAGCCACTCGGCGATGGGCGGTTTTGCGGCCGCGGGTTCGGGTGCTGCCGGCACGTCGATGTGATTGCGCGGGCGACGGAGCATGGCGTCGATGCGGGCGCGCAGCTCTCGGGGACGGAAGGGCTTGGCGACGTAGTCGTCGGCGCCGGCCTCGAGCCCCTGCATCGCATCGATCTCTTCGGTGCGCGCGCTGAGCATGATGATGTACGTCGCGCTCAGGGTGCGAATCCGCTTCGCGGTCTCGAAGCCGTCCATGCCGGGCATGTTGACGTCGAGGGTCGTCACGAGGGGCTGATGCAGGCGGACGAGATCGAGGCCGTCCTGACCGTTCGCCGCGCCATGCACCGTGAAACCGGCCTGCGACAGGATCGTGGACAGCAGGGACCGGATGTCCTCTTCGTCCTCGATCACGACGGCGACGCGCGCTTCTTCCATCGTTGGGCCCTCCGCTGCCGGCGAGGGACCGCCGACTCATGGACGTCGGTCAGGATATCCCAGACGGAGGGGTTGGACGTGATGCGCTGAGGCGATGGGAGTGTCTCAGCGGTCTCGCTCCGGCCGGATCAGCGACCGTTCTCGACCGCCGCCGCGATCTCGGCGATGATGGCGCGCAGCTCGTCGACATGCGCCTGAGTTTCGGACGAGTGGGCTGTGAGGTCGGCGCTGAGCGCCTTCAGTCGAGCTTGGAACTCGCTTCGCGCTGCTTCGCTGATCTCGAGGCTGCTAAGCGTCGCGCTGATCTCGTCGACCCGAGCAGTCAGCTCCTGCGCGCTCGCCGTGTCTGCGACATCCCGCGCCCACGGGATGGTGTCGATCAGGTCTTGAATGGGGTTCGAGACATCGCCGGCACCCGGAGCGGCGCATCCGGTGAGTGTCGCGGCGAGGATGAGTGGCAACGCGAGCAGTCTGAGCTTGCCCATGGCCGCGAGCCTACCGGGCCAGGCTCCTTCGGCCGACTGAATCGCGTATTCATCGGTATTCTGTTCTAATGTCGGTGGCCAACTGTATCTTCTACATATGAGCATTTCTTCGAATCTGGTGGCCGAAGCGGCACCGTGGATCGATGACGCGCCGAGGTTCGTCGATGAGGCCGACATGTACGCAGCCCACGAGCTGGACCCGTGGGCGGCGGTCGAACGGCTGGAGGCGAGCGGCGAGGCGCACACGGCGGGAGCGCTCGCGCTCGAGGCCCTGACGATTCGCGGCCGCGTGCTGATCGCAGATCAATACGCCGGGATTGCCGATCTGCTTCGGGATGCCGCGGCCTGCCCCGACCCGTGGGTCGGGCCTGATCCGACCCTCGACCGCGCGTGGCGTGATCCGCGCGATCGCACGGTGGGTGCCGTGCGCGCCGAGCGCCGCGACATCGCGGTGCGCGCCGCAGCCTTGGACCTGGCCGTGCGGCTCGGGATGTCGGAGACGATGATCCGCACACGCGGCGCCCATGCTGACACGCTGCGGAAACGGTGCCCGCTCGTGTGGAGCGCTTTTCGCGCCGGGCTCGTCCCCGAGCTGAATGCCGTGACCGCCGCGCAGCAGGCCGCATCCCTGCCGGTCGACTGTCCCGACGCGTGGGCTGCGTTCGACACCGCTGTCGCGGCCGCCGCCCAAAAGCTGGCGCCTGGCAAGTTCCGCCTCCGAGCGCGCGTGGTGCGAGAGCGTGTACATCCTGAAGATCTCACCGTCCGTCATCGCCGTGCCGCCGAAGACCGCGGTGCCTGGGTCACGCCCGAGCACGACGGGATGGCGAGTTTTGGTGCGTACCTGCCCGCCGCCGACGCGTATGCCGCCTATGCGCGGGTCGACGCCCAGGCCCGCCATCTGGCGGCGCAGAGCGGCGAGGATCGAACGCTCGCGCAGCTGCGCGCCGACGTCCTCGCCGACCTGCTCGCGAAGGGTGAGACCACGTTGTCTGGGCCGCGCAGCGGCCGACCATCGGTGGCGCTGACCCTCCCTGTGATGACCATGCTCGGACACGACGACGCCCCCGCCATGCTCGACGGCTATGGCCCGATCGACCTCGATACCGCTCGCCGGCTGGCAGGAGAGGCCACCAGCTGGATCCGGATCCTCACTCACCCGGTCACCGGCACCGTTCTTGACGTGGACCGCACTACGTACCGCGTGCCGAAGGCGCTGCGGCGGTGGCTGGGCGTCAGAGACCCCGTGTGCGTCGGACCTGGCTGCACTCGCCTCGCCCGTGACTGCGACATCGACCATCGCCTCGACTGGCAATACGGCGGAAGGACGTCGGCCGAAAACACCGCGCCGCTTTGCGAACCACATCATGTCGTCAAGACGAAGAGCAACTGGGTGCTGTATCGCGACGAGATCTCCGGAGCGACATGGTGGGTCACCCCCACTGCACTCAGGGTCGACGTCGACCCGCCGCCATTTTGAATGGGGTACAACCCAGCACGTCAGCCGTCGAGCACTTCGAGCCGCACCGACACCGGTCCGCCCTCGACGAGGTGCTCGGCATCCCGCACCGCCTTCTTGAGCGGCAGCACGTAGGCGCCGTGCGACGAGTCCGGGAAGATCGACGTGCGCCACTGCGAGCCGCCGATGCGGGCGAGCACGCGCACCGAGCCGAAGCCGCGGAAGGGCCTTGGGATCTCGCGGATCTGCTCGCTCAGGTCTTCGGGCAGCGACGTGAAGAACCAGGAGTCGGTGCGCGCGTCCCAGCGCCAGACGTCACCGTCGAACTCCACGATCATGCGGTTCAGGGTAGCCGTGTGGTGGGACGCTTCGACAAGCTCAGCGACCGACTGGTGCGAGTGCCGTTGCTCTACCGCCAGCAGTCGGTATTCGAAGCGTCGTCATCATCAGGTGGCCCCCACGCGCGGAGCGTTTCGTGTCGCTTTTCCCGCTCAGCGACCCGCCTCCCCGGGTCGCTGAGCGAGCGTGCGGGCGGGTCATGAATATTCGTTCTACCGAATGAAGTGGACAACCGTCATGATGGTCCCGGGAAGATTGTTCACTCCGGGCCGCGATGTCGCGGACCGGGCTGGACGATTCGGGAAACGACCAGACTTTGGGGATCACCGGCCGTGGGGCCCGGTGGAAAGTCAGCGACTGGGGATGCCTCTCCTGAATACGCTCGAAGCAGACTTCGCTCGGGCTCGGAACAGACACTGCTGGGGTGACTCAGAGTGCACGAAGGGGAATGAACAATGAAACACGGATGGAAGGCGCTCGCCGGCGTCGCGGCGGCTGCGGCCCTTGTGCTCGCGCCGCTGGTCGCCACTGCAGCAGCCGGCGAGGAGGTGGCGCCGGACGATCAGGTCGTGACCGAGTCTCTCGTGGAGCCGAGCCCGTTGATCAGCCCGTCTGAGGACCCCGAGAAGAAGGTGTTCGTCTGCAAGTACGTCGGCACCCCCGGCGTCAACGAGCACGCCGACCACGTGGTCTCGGTGTCGACCAGCACGCTTGATGGGTTCGACGGCAGCTCGACATTCCCGTTCGTGTTCGCGGACGGCCAGAACCAGTCCGTCGCCATCGCGTTCGACACGGGTCAGGCCAAGCCGAGTATCGACGAGTGCCCGGGCGACGACACCCCGACGGACTTCCCGATTCCGGCCCAGTTCAACGCCGGCCCGACCGTCACCTGCGGCGAGGCGGACTCGTTCGACACATCGTTCCTCGGTGATCCGCTCAGCAGCGAAGGCTCCGTCTATCAGTTCCAGAACATCTACGTCGCGGTCGATCGTTCCGTCGCCGGGCAGGTCACCCTCACGATCTGGCCGATCGATGGCTTCACGATCTCGGGCCTGAGCGACGCGTGGGACGACGGCGAAGGAAACTACTTCCGCACAATCGAGCTGAACGGTCCCGTGCCGTGCCCGCTGGCTGACATCCCGGTCACGCTGACGGCTCCGGCGCTCGACCCGCAGTGCGGCGTGGAGAACGACGAGCTCCTCTTCCCGGAGGACACCGAGGGTGTCGCGTACTACTGGGAGGACGACAACCCGGACAACTTCAACGTTGTTGCGGTCGTCGAGCCCGGCTACGTGGTGGACCCGGTGCCCGCCGGCTGGGAGCAGATCGACGAGAGCGAGGGCCAGGTTGCCTACCTCTACGCCTGGGTGCCGGTCCCCTTCGACGAGCCCTGCCCCGTGGTGACGCCGACGCCGACCCCGCCGCCCGCACTCGCGGCGACCGGTGGAGACGTGAGCCCGGTGCTGCCGATCGGTGCGGGCATGCTCATGCTGACCGGTGTCGCGCTCATGGTCGCGCGGCGGCTGATCAAGCACTGATCCGCTGATCTGAACCGCGGAAGCCTCGGCCTTCGGGCCGGGGCTTCCGTGTGTCTGGGGGCCGGCCGCTTCGACAAGCTCAGCGACCAGGGGCCGGGCGCTTCGACAAGCTCAGCGACCCGTGATCAGTGGCCGAAGCCGGCGGCCAGATCCTCGTCGGAGGGCGACCACGTTGCGGCTGCGGCGACGCCGGGGGCGGCATCCGCTCTCCGTCGCCAGGCGGCGCCCTCGGGCCAGCTCGCGGCGAACGTGGGCAGCACTCGCCACACCCGCCGGGCCAGACCGCTGACCGTCGTGACGGGACGTGCCGAAACCGGCATACGAAGTTCGGGGTCGTAGCGCACACCGTCGGCGGGGCGCAGGCGGATCGTCAGATCGAGATCGTCGTGGATGCCGGCGTTCGTGCGGTCGACCTGCTCGCGCACGCGCTCCCACACGCTGGAGCGCATCGCGAAGTTCGAACCGAAGACCAGCGGGATGCCGAGCCACTTCTTGATCCAGTAATGGCCGCCGCCGATGTACCAGTGCTCGCCGAGATAGTTGACCATCGGGCTCGCGCCGTAGAACTCCGCTCCCCCGGTCAGCACCCCAAGCCCCGGGTCGGCGACGAACGCGCGCACGACGCGGGCGATCCAGTCCGGGTGCGGGCGCGAGTCCGCGTCCAGCCTCGCGATGATGTCCGCTGAGCCGCGGGCGGCGTCATAACCGGTCGAGGCGGCAGGCCAGATGCCGACGAGGCGTTCCTCGATCACGTCGGCGCCGTGGCTGCGGGCGATGTCGGCCGAGGCATCCGAACTCGCGTTGTCGACCACGATCACGCGGTCGGGGCGGTGCGTCTGCGCCGCGAGCGCGCGCAGGCACGCCTCGAGGAATTCAGCGTCGTTGCGACACGGAATGACGACCGTCACGAGGGGCACCAGAGGCACGTTGCTCACATTACCGCGCGCCTGATCGCCGAGTCGTAGGCTCGTCGCATGGGCCGCTCAGGGAGTGCGCGGCGCCAGTCTCCGACGGGACGCGAAGGGGTGCTCGATGTCTGAATCGCTGCGGATCGTGCCGGCGAACGAGGCGTCGTGGGACGACCTGCAGTCGATCCTCACCGGCGCTGCGGCGCGCTGCCAGTGCCAGCGACAGCGCCTCGGCGACCACGACTGGTTTCGTATGCCGCAAACGGAACGCAGTGCGATCCTCCGCTCCGAAGTCCACTGCGACGACCCTCGGGCGACCGAGACGATCGGCATCGTGGCCTATCTCGGCGACGAGCCGGTGGGCTGGTGCGCGGTGGACCGCCGGTCGGTCTACGGCCGGCTGCGTGGCTCACCGGTGCCATGGACGGGACGATTCGAAGACAAGGATGACGACACCGTCTGGGCGATTGCGTGCATCGTCGTGCGCAAGGGATACCGGCACGAGGGGCTGATGTATCCGCTCGTCGCAGGAGCGGTCGAGCACGCGCGCGCCCGCGGCGCCGCGGCGATCGAGGGTTACCCGATGATCACGGGCGGGGCGCAGGTGATGTGGGACGAGATGAGCATCGGCGCGGTGGGCCCCTTCCTCGCAGCCGGATTCGAGGAGGTCTCGCACCCGACGAAGCGTCGCGTCGTGATGCGGCGAGAGTTCTGAAGCGGACGGATGCCTCGACCCGGCGTGACGCGCTCACCCCCGGCGGATGAACGTATTACGTGCGAAGGCGTGTCGGTCTGGACGTAACCCCGCGGGACGCGGGATCATCACGATGCGTCGCGTGTTGAACTTCGCGCCATGCACACCCGAGATTCCTGAGAAAGGGGACTACACATGTCCGACACACAGCAGTCCCGCTGGACTGGATGGGCCGTATTCGGCGGCGTCATCCTGATCATCGCCGGCGCCATCGATGCGCTCTACGGCCTGATCGCCATCCTGCTGCCGGCTAGCACTTACTTCCTGGTGACCGACGCCTCTGTCATCCTCTTCGATGTGGCCGGCTGGGGCTGGTGGCATCTGATTCTCGGCCTCGCTCTGGTCGTGGTGGGCGTCTTCGTGCTCCGCGGAGCAAGCTGGGCGCGCATCACCGCCATCATCCTGGTCGCGATCAACGCGGTCAGCCAGGTCGGCTTCCTGCTGGCGGGCGTGCAGCCGTGGCTGTCGCTCGTCCTCATCGCGCTCGACGTGTTCGTGATCTTCGCGCTGACCGTGTACGGCAAGGAGCTCGCTGACAAGTAGCCCGTTCGCGGGCGAGCAAGGGCGCCGCTTCCTTCGGGGAGCGGCGCCCTTCTGCGTGTGCGGGCCGGCGCTTCGACAAGCTCAGCGACCGGAGGTCGGGCGGGCTACCAGAGGGGGTGGATGGCCTCGCGCAGCCGGCGGTCGTAGACGTCGTGGATGACGGCATCGAACGCTGCGGGGTCGAACCCGGAGCCGTCTTCGAGGAGGGCCGCGGCATCCGCGTTCGCCTGCGCCTGCGCGACGCTGCGCGCACCCGGGATCACCGAGGTCACACCCGGCAGCGACGCGATCCACGCGAGGCTGGCCGCGGGCAGCGAGACGCCGGACGGGAGGGCGGCGGCGAGTTCCGCCGCGGCATCCAATCCCGCTTCGTAGTCGACGCCCGAGAACGTCTCGCCGCGGTCGAACGCCTCGCCGTGGCGGTTGTAGGCGCGGTGGTCGTTCGCCGCGAAGGCGGTCGAGGCGGTGTACTTGCCCGACAGCAGACCCGACGCGAGCGGCACACGCGCGAAGATCGCCACGTCAGCAGCCGCAGCGGCCGGCAGCACCTCGTCGAGCGGCTTGAGCCGGAACGGGTTGAGGATGATCTGCACGTTCGTCACGTTCGGGCGGGCAATGGCGGCGAGCGCCTGCGCGCACGTCTCGACCGAGACGCCGTACGCGGCGATCGCACCGTCGGCGACGAGCGCGTCGAGGGCATCGAAGGTCGGGTCGTCGTCGATCACGGCCGTCGGCGGGCAGTGCAGCTGCACCAGGTCGAGGGTGTCGACGCCCAGGTTGCGGCGGGAGCGGTCGGTCCACGCGCGGAAGTTCGCCGGGCTGTAGTTCTCGGGCTCCTGCGCGAGGCGGCGCCCCATCTTGGTCGCGACGACGATGTCATGCCCCGGCCGGTCGGCGAGGAAGCGCCCGATGAGGGACTCGCTGCGCCCGTCGCCGTAGACATCGGCAGTGTCGAAGAACGTCACGCCGTGGGCGACGGATGCCTCGAGCACCGCGAGCGCGTCGCTCTCGCTCACCTCGCCCCAGTCCGCGCCGAGCTGCCACGTGCCGAGGCCGAGGGCGGAGACGGTGCGGCCGGTTCGGCCGAGGGGACGCTGCTGCATGGGAAAGCTCCTTCGGGGGGTGGTTCCAGCTTGCCACGGCACCGGTCCCTGAGCTTGTCGAAGGGTCCGGCGCCCCATCGACCTTTCGTATTACTGAAGCTTTCGGGTTAGGCTGGTCGTATGCTCCCCTTCGCCATCGTCTCCATCACGCTCGCCCTCGTCTTCTACACGATCGGGGTGTGGGCCGAGCGGCTCCAGAAGGTGCTGAAGTGGTGGCACGTCGTCTTCTTCGGGCTGGGCCTCGCGGCCGACGCGACCGGGACCTACCTCATGACCCAGATCGCCGGCGAGCGCCGGTCGGCGGATGTCGCGGCCAGCCCGCTCGACACGGTCATGGCCTGGACCGGCACCATCGCCCTGCTGCTGATGGCCGTGCACCTCGTGTGGGCCGTGATCGTGCTGATCCGCGGCCGCGAGAACGAGAAGCACACCTTCCACCGGTTCAGCATCGTGGTGTGGGCCATCTGGCTGGTGCCCTACTTCGCCGGCATGGCCAGCGCGATGATCAAGTAGGCCCGCCGCCGCACCGGACGCTTCGACAAGCTCAGCGACCGATGCTTCGGCTCAGCCGCGGATGATCACCGGGGTGCCCAGCGGGAGCTGGGAGAGCGCGGTGATCGCGTCGGGATCGACGCGGAGGCATCCGTTCGAAATCGAGCCGGAACGATCGTCGTGGTAGTGGAAGGCCGTCACGGCGACGCTCGCCCCGGCGAAGCCATCGAGGGTGGGCGACTGCGCCGAGAGGTACACGATCGGGTGGCCGCGGGTGTAGGCGAGGCCATCCTCGACGCGGATGGTCATGACGAACGAGCGGCCGAGCGGCGTCGGGGTCTCGCCCTTCCCCCACGCGAAGTCCGTGGCGACGCGCTGCGGTGTGCCCGCGCGCCAGATGTCGATCGTCCGCGCCGAGATGCTCACCTCGACCATGGCGGGAAGCGCCGTGATGTCGACATCCTGCACGCGCATCCAGCCGATCACCTGCCCCGGATTCCCCTGCGACGGAATCGCCTGGCGGCCCGTCAGCAGCACCTTGACCCAGTTCTCCTGACGCTCGACGATCGGCACGGTCGTGCCGTCGTACACGTAGTCGCGCGCGAGGTAGGCCACCGGCTGACCGGTCGGGTCGGCGAACACCGGCGCCCCCTCCCCCCGCGAGCGCGCGGCCTCGCCAGTGAAGGCGCCGTACGCGTCGGAGTCGACAGGGAGCGCGGGAATGACCTCGAACACGTTCGCCGGCGGCAGCGTCCCGAGGTCGTAGCTCGCGGTGTTGGCCGGGAAACCCGTCGGCGTCGGGGTCGGCGTGGGTGTCGGAGTGGGCGTCGGCGTCGGCGTTGCGGTCACGCTCGGCGACGGAGAGGGAGCGGATGCCGGTGCCCCGGCGGGCCGCAGCGTCCAGGCGATCACGAGCCCGAGGATGATGGCCGCGGCGATCGCGGTCACCACCCAGGCTCGGGCGCTCCAGCGGAAGGGCCGCCTCGACTCCGGCGGCGGACCCGGGGCCGCGGCATCCTCCATGCCTCCATGGTGGGTGCGGAAGACGGATATCGCAACCGAACGGCCCGAGCCCGGGTCCCTGAGCTTGTCGAAGGGTCCGGCGCCGCATCGGACGCTTCGACAAGCTCAGCGACCGACGACAAGCTCAGCGACCGATGCTCTCGACCGCGCGCACGAGAATGCCCCGCCCAGTCGAAACGGACTGGGCGGGGCGGGGAAGGCGCTGTTAGGCGGCTCGGGGGGCGAGCTTCTTCACAGCGGCCTTCGGTGTGGCCGAGTCGGCGGTGACGTCGACCGAGTCAGCGGCGCTGGCAGCGGCGCCACGGTGGGCGCGCACCTCGTCGAAGGAGGTGCCGTAGTAGGCGGCCTCCATGAGGGTCCGCATGTCGGCGACCATCGGCATCCGCGGGTTGGCGGGTGCGCACTGGTCTTCGTAGGCTGCCATCGCGAGCTCGTCGAGACGCCCGATGAACGAGGTCTCCGAGACGCCCTGCGCCTGGAACGACCGCTCGATGCCGACCGCGTCGCGCAGCTTCTCGACGGCCTGCGCGTACGACTCCACGCCCTCTTCGGGTGTGGATGCCGCGAGGCCCAGGTGCAGCGCGATCTCCTGGAACCGCTCCGGAGCGATGTAGCGCTCGTACTTCGGCCAGCTCGTGAGCTTCGTGGGCACACGGCCGTTGTAGCGGATCACGTGCGGGAGATAGATCGCGTTGGTGCGGCCGTGCACGAGGTGGAACTTCGACCCCGTGACGTGGGCCATCGCGTGCACGATCCCCAGGAACGCGTTGCCGAAGGCCATGCCGGAGATCGACGCCGCGTTGTGCATCTTCTCGCGGGCGAGGAGGTCGACGGGATCGGTCGATCCCGTCTTGGCCTTCGCGCTGCGCTCGATGTTCTGGAAGATGAGCTTGATCGCGTGCAGTGCGAGACCGTCAGTGTAGTCGTTCGCGTACACCGAGACGTACGCCTCAGTGGCATGCGTCAGCGCGTCGAATCCGGCATCCGCCACCAGGAAAGCCGGCAGCGCAGCGGTCAGCACGGGGTCGATGATGGCGACCGACGGGGTGAGCGCGTAGTCGGCGAGCGGGTACTTCATGCCCGTCTCGTCGTCGGTGATCACCGCGAACGGGGTCATCTCCGAACCGGTGCCCGACGTGGTCGGGATGCACACGAGCTGTGCGAGCTTGCCCAGGTCGGGGAACTTGAAGGCGCGCTTGCGCACATCGAAGAACTTCTCGCGCATGTCGGAGAACTGCACGTCCGGGTTCTCGTAGAGGAGCCACATGACCTTCGCGGCATCCATCGGCGATCCGCCACCGAGCGCGATGATCGTGTCGGGCTTGAACTCGCGCATCTCGGCGGCGCCGGCCTGCACGCTCGAGACGGTCGGCTCGGGCTGCACCCGGTCGATGATCTGCAGGTGCACGCGGCCCGGGCGACGGTTGAGCACATCGATCACCTTGTCGACGAAGCCGAGCTTGGTCATGGTGGCGTCGGTGACGATCGTGACGCGCTCGACCTTCTTCATGTCGATCAGGTAGCGGATGGCGTTCGGCTCGAAGTAGGTCTTGGCCGGAACCTTGAACCACTGCAGGTTGTTGTTGCGGCGGCCCACGCGCTTGACGTTCAGCAGGTTGACGGCCGACACGTTGTTCGAGACCGAGTTGCGGCCGTAGGAGCCGCAGCCGAGGGTCAGCGACGGCATGAACGCGTTGTAGATGTCGCCGATGCCACCGAGCGCCGACGGCGCGTTCTCGATGATGCGGACGGCCTGCACCCGCGAGGCGAAGCGCGCGATCACGTCGGCGTCGTTGCTGTGGATGGCACCCGAGTGGCCGAGACCATCGAAGGCGACCATCTGGACTGCGAGGTCGATGCCCTCTTCGGCGTCCTTGGCGCGAAGCACCGCGAGCACCGGGGCGAGCTTCTCGCGCGTCAGCGGCTCCTGCGGGCCGACGCTGCCGACCTCGACGAGGATGATCGAGGTGTCTTCAGGGACCTCGAAGCCGGCGTTGCGCGCGATCCAGACCGGAGACTGACCCACGACCTTCGCGTTGAGCTTCGCTCCCCCGCAGTTCTCGTCGTCGGCGCAGACGCCGAAGATGAACTCTTCCAGCATCCGCTTCTCGTCTGCGTTGGCACGGTAGGCGTGCAGCCGCGCGAATTCGGCGAGCGCCTCTTCGGCGATGGGTTCCTCGAGGATGACGGCCTGCTCCGAGGCGCACACCATGCCGTTGTCGAACGCCTTCGAAAGCACGATGTCGTTGACGGCACGACCGACCTTGGCGGTCTTCTCGATGAAGGCCGGGACGTTGCCCGCGCCGACGCCGAGTGCCGGCTTGCCACAGGAGTACGCGGCCCGGACCATGGCGTTTCCGCCGGTCGCGAGGATGAGTGCGACGCCGGGGTGGTTCATGAGCTCGCCGGATGCCTCGAGCGAGGGCTCTTCGACCCACTGGATGCAGTTCGCCGGGGCGCCGGCCGCAACAGCGGCCTCGCGCACGATCTTGGCGGCGGCGACCGAGCTGCGCTGCGCCGACGGGTGGAAGCCGAAGATGATCGGGTTACGGGTCTTCAGCGCGATGAGCGACTTGAAGATCGTGGTGGAGGTCGGGTTGGTGACCGGCGTGATGCCGCAGATGACCCCCACGGGCTCGGCGATCTCGGTGATGCCCGTGATCTCGTCGGTCGAGATGACCCCGACAGTCTTCTGCTTGATGATCGAGTGCGTGACGTGCTCGCACGCGAACATGTTCTTCACGGCCTTGTCTTCGAACAGGCCGCGGCCCGTCTCTTCGACAGCCAGAAGGGCCAGCGCACCGTGCTGGCTGAGAGCGGCGACCGACGCCTTGCGGACGATCCGGTCGACCTGCTCCTGCGTGAATGACGCGTACTCGGCGAGCGATTCGTTTGCTCCAGCGACGAGTGCGTCGATTGCGGTGGACATGAGATCCTCCAACCTGGCACGAGCGCGTTGCCCGCGCCCTTGCCCTGGACCCATTATCGCACGTGTGGTCTGACCACACAAGTCCCGGGGTGAGATCCGTTGCGCGCGAGCCCTCCGCTCTCCGGAGTGGCATGGGGCAGGGGAGGTGGTTTTGGCGAGCCTTCACCCTCCGCTCCGCCCTGGCCCTCCGCTCAGCGGAGGTGCGGTGACGGATGCCGCGACCCACTGCCCCTAGGCTCAACCCCATGTCTCTCGCCCCCGACCGCGGCCACCGGAATGCACCAGCTGAACGGGCCGGCTCGAGAGATCTCTCGCGCCCGCTGCCCGCCGCGCTCAGCTGGAGCACCTTGGTCGCCTTCATCGCGGCGTTCGGGATCGCATTCGTGACCCTGGGACTCCCCTGGTGGATGCCGGCGCTCTATCTCGCCATGAGCCTCGTCGCCTTCGCGGCCTATGGCTTCGACAAGGCAGCCGCGCGCCGCGGCGGGCGGCGGGTGTCCGAGCAGACCCTGCTGACGTTCGGGCTCGTGTGCGGGTGGCCGGGCGCTCTCGTCGCGCAGCAGCTGTTCCGTCACAAGACGCGCAAGCGCTCGTTCCGTCGCAGCTTCTGGTCGAGTGTGGTCCTCAACGTGCTGGTGGTGGGCGCGTTCATCACCGTCGCGACCGTGCGCGGCTGGGACCTCGAGCTCTCTTGGCTCCCCCTGGGCTGAAGAACGGGACTTGAAGCCCGCTGGGAGCGGGCTGGATGTCGGGCTCGCTGGATACCATCGCGCATGGGGGCCGGAGAGAGTGCGTCCGGCACGTGGCGCCTCATCGACGGCACCGGAAGGTCATCGCGATACTTCACCGCGAGAGCGGAGCACGTGGGCGAGGCGTTCGAGTTGCGTCGCATCCTCGAGAGCCGAACCCACCGCGGCCACCCGCACCCCGGCGTCGAGGAATTCCTCTACGTTGCCGGCATCCAGGCCCCCGGTCGCAACGAACCGCAGCTGCGGGAAGGGACCGCGGATGTGCTTGAACCATCCGGCGCCGAGCCACGTCGCCGGAAACGCTTTGAGCCAAGTGAGACCGAGCGACACCGCGAGCTGCACTTCGGTCGGGGTTGCCACACCCGGAAGCACAGGGATGCCGTGCCTGCGTGCGCTCGCGACGACGGCCGGATCAAGGCCCGGCGAAACGAGATACGCCGCCCCTGCCCGCTGCGCCACAGCGACCTGCTCGGGCGAGATGATCGTGCCCGCACCGACGCTCTTGCCGCGCGGTTCGGCGAGGGAGACGATCGCGCGCAAGGCGAGTTCGTCTTCCGCCGTCTGCAGCGGCACCTCGACCGAGTCGATGCCGAGGTCCCACGCAGTCTCGGCCAGGCGGATCGAACGCTCGACGCCCATGCCGCGGAGGATCGCCATGAGCGGTGCACCCGCAAAGGCGCTTTCGAACCACTCCGCACCCGCGTCCGCGACGATCTGTTCCGGCACCGCGGCGCCGTTCTGTTCCTTCGTCATGTCGCTCTCGCTTCGTCGATCGAATCCTTCGTGGTCTGCAGAGTGCGGGCGGCGCGATGGTGGCCGGTGCGCAGCCGCTCCACTAAGGGAGCGTCCGAGAGACGGCGCGCCAGATATCCGCCCGCGAATGCGTCGCCCGCACCGACAGCTTCAATGACATCGACCTTCTGCGACGGGGCGAATGCCACCACGTCGCCGACGAAGACCGTGGCTCCGACGGCGCCATCCTTCACCACGAGCTCGGGCACGCCCCGGAAGAGAGCACGGATGTCCGAGGCGTTCGGGGTGTCCCAGAGGGCCTCAGCCTCGTCGCGCCCCGTGAAGACGATGTCGGCTCGCCGCGCCAGCCCTGCGAGCACGGGTGCGGCATCGGCGGCCGGCCACAGGAGCGATCGGTGATTGACATCGAACGACACGAGCACCCCGGCCTCGGACGCCCTTGTCATGATCCGGGAGAGGAATGCCGAGGCGGATGCCGAGATCGCGGCCGTGATGCCCGACACGTGCAGCACGTCGACACCCAAGAGGTCTACCTCGTCTGCATCGGACGCCGACAAGTGGGACGCGGCGGAACCCCGGCGGTAGTAGCTCACCCCCTGCCCAGGATCCTTCACATACAGGCCGGTCGGATGGGCATCGTCGTAGATCACGCGTGAGACATCGATCCCGCGAGCCGCGAGCTGACGCGCGACCCGCCACCCGAGAGCGTCCGCGCCCAGCCGACTGAACCAGAGCGCGTCATGGCCGAGTGCGGCGACGTGCGCAGCGACGTTCGACTCTGCGCCACCGGCATCAATCAGGAACTCCTCAGCCTCGGTGACCGGCTCGGCCCGGACCGGGGCGACCATGGCCATGGTCTCCCCGATCGCGAGGAGTGTCCGCCTCGCCGTCGCGCGCTCGGCACTGACGTGCGTCATCGGGTCAGCGCAGGTCCGTGACGGGGGCGGCGTCCATGTCGTCGAACGCCTGGTTCTCGCCGGCCATCGCCCAGATGAACGAGTACGCCGCGGTGCCGACACCGGAGTGCAGCGACCAGCTCGGCGAGATGACCGCCTGACGGTCGGCGATGACGAGGTGCCGGGTCTCGGTGCGCTCGCCCAGGAGGTGGATCACGCGAGCATCGGCGGGCACATCGAAGTAGAGGTAGCACTCGGTGCGTCGGTCGTGCGTGTGGGCCGGCATGGTGTTCCACATCGAGCCGGGGTGGAGCTCGGTCACGCCCATCACGATCTGGCAGGAGCGCACGCCGTTCTCGTGGATGTACTGGTTGAGCGTGCGGCGGTTGGAGGTGAGCTGGTCGCCGAGCTCACGGATCGTGCCCTCGCCCGGTGAGACGAGCGCGGCGGGGTAGGCGGTGTGCGCAGGCGCGGAGAAGAGATAGAACTGCGCGCCGGTCGCGTCTGCATCCGGGTCGGCCGCGTCGGCGAAGACGACATCGCGGATGCCGCGCCCGAGGTACAGGCATGCGCCCTTGACGAGCGTGTACACCTCGCCGTCAGCCGTCACCGTGCCGGCGCCGCCGACGTTGATGATGCCGACCTCACGGTGCTCCAGGAAGTAGTCGCTGCGGATCTCGGGGTAGCCGGTCAAAGCGAGCTCGGCACCGGCCGGGACGGCGCCGCCGAGCACGATGCGGTCGTGGTGGGTGTAGGTGACGCGGATCTCGCCTTCGGCGAAGAGGTCGGGGACGAGATAGCTCGCCCGCAGCTCGTCGCTGGTCATACCGGGGATCTGGGCGGGATTGGTCGCGTAGCGCTGCTGCATGGGAAAGCTCCTTCGGGGTGGATTCGGGTCAGCGGACGAGCCAGCCGCCGTCGACGGGGATGACGGCACCCGTGATGTAGGCGGCGGCGTCTGAAGCGAGGAAGACGAACGCACCCTGCAGGTCTGCAGCCTCGCCCCATCTCGCGGCGGGGATGCGGGCCATGATCGAGCGCTCGCGCTCGACGTCGGCGCGGAGGGCCGCTGTGTTGTCGGTGGCCATGTAGCCGGGCGCGATCGCGTTCACTGTGACGCCGGCAGCAGCCCATTCGTTCGCGAGCGCCTTGGTGAGACCGGCGACGGCATGTTTTGACGCCGTGTAAGCGGAGACCAGGATGCCGCCCTGGAACGACAGCATCGACGCGACGTTGATGATGCGTCCGGAGCCCTGCGCGAGCATGTGCCGCCCAGCCGCCTGCGACAGGTGGAAGACCGCGTCGAGGTTGACGCTCAGCACGTCGTCCCAGTCCTGAGCGGGGTAGTCGGCCGCGGGTGCACGGCGGATCGTGCCGGCGTTGTTGACGAGGATGTCGAGTCCGCCCAGCTCGCCGATCGCCTCGGCGACGGCGGCACCCAATTCATCGGGCGTCGCGGAGACGAAGTCGCAGCGCATCACGTGCACGCGTCGGCCGAGGGCGCGGATGCGCTCTGCGGTCTCCGCAGCGTCGCTGCGGTCGAGGAGGGCGATGTCTGCGCCGGCCTCGGCGAGCGCGATCGCGGCGCCTTGACCGAGCCCTCGACTCGAGCCCGTGACCAGGGCGACCTTTCCATCGAGGCGGAACGAATCGAGGATCATACGGCTGCCTCCGGGGGAGCAATGAAGTTCGTGGTGAGCTCGCCGATTCCGGAGATGCGGACGGTCACGGCGTCGCCGCCCGCCAGCGGGCGATGGGCCTGCTGCGCGTCGGCGAGCTTCTGGGGCGTCCCCGTCGAGATGACGTCACCAGGTTCGAGGGTCATCACCTGGCTGAGGTGGTGGACGACGAACGCGACAGGGAACACGGTCGTCGATGTCGATTGCGAGACGGTGACGATGCCATCGCGCACGACCTCGACGAGCAGATCCTGCGGATCGGCGACGGCGTCCGCCGTCACCAGCCAGGGTCCGAGCGGCGCGAAGCCGTCGAAGCATTTGCCGAGCGCCCACTGGCTCTGCTTGCGCTGCCAGGAACGGTCCGACACGTCGTTGAGGATCGTGTAACCCGCCACGTGTTCGAGCGCATCGTCGATCGATACGGTGTGCGCACGACGGCCGATGACGATGGCGAGTTCGCCTTCATAGTCGGCGTCGGTCGCGACGGCGGGGATCACGACGGCGTCGTTCGGACCGGCGAGGGTGTTCGGGGTCTTGACGAAGACATCCGGTGTCTCCGGATCGTCCGCGGTCGGGTCGACGCCGTCGGGCACGTGCCCGCGGTAGTTGTAGCCGAGGCAGAGGATCTTGCCCGGCGTCACCGGCGCGGTGAGGGTTCTCGGATCCAGCACAGGCAGTGCCGCGGCATCCGATTCTGCGATCTCGTGGCGCGCCGTCGCGAGCGCGGCGTCGTCGGCGATGAGCGCGGTGACATCGGCGCCGAGGTGGCCGAGATCGAGGATCCGGTCTGCGCCGTCCCCCGTCACGACGGCGCCAGGGCGAACGGCGCCCGCGCTGCGATAGCTGACGAGCCTCACCAGTACTTCTTCCAGTCGGGACGGGTGACGCGCATGAGCGCCTCGAGGAAGAAGTAGTCGCCCCAGAGGGTCCCCTCGTCCACGCCGTTGTCCTTCGGCAGGTCATAGACCCCGTGCAGCAGCAGGGCGTCCGAGTCCTCGGGGCGCTCTGGCGTGTAGTTCTCGATCAGGGACCTGAGGATCGAGTGCGCGCGCGTCGTCCATTCCTCGGCGCGCGCCGGGTCGGTCTCGACGCTCGCGAGCTCGAGCAGACCGCACACCGCGATGGCGGCGGACGAGCTGTCACGGGGGGCCGTGCTTCCGTCCGTGTAGACCAGATCCCAGAACGGCACCTCGTCGGCCGGCAGGTGGGCGAGGAAGTAGTCCGCGCACCGACGCGATGCCTCGAGCAGACGCTCGTCCCCGGTCTCGGCGAAGTTCATCGCGAACCCGTAGATGCCCCACGCCTGCCCACGGGCCCAGCACGAGTCGTCGAAGGCGCCCTGCTCGGTCGCGCCCCGCAGCGCCTCGCCGGTGTCGGCATCCCAGTAGAACGTGTGGAACGTCGAGTCGTCCTCGCGCAGAATGTGCTCGCGCAGCTGCGCGGAGTGCCGGCGGACGGCGTCGGCGAAGCGCTCCTCACCGGTCTGCTCCCCCGCCCAGGTGAGGAGCGGCATGTTCATCAGACTGTCGATGATGGTGCGCCCACGCTGGGCGGGGTCGGACAGATCGCCCCAGGCCTGGATGATTCCCGCGGGCTCGAGGAACCGGCGCATGAGGTGGTCGGCAGCGAGCAGTGATGCGGCGCGTGCGTCCTCATCGCCGAGCAGCCGCCAGGCGGCGACCGTCGACAGTGTGTAGAGGAAGCCGAGATCGTGGGTGTCGAGGTCCTCCTCCGCGCGCACCCGCCGCTCGAAGTCGGCGGCGTCCACGAGTGCGGCATCCCGGAACGCCTCGTCGCCGGTGAGTTCCCACGCCAGCCAGAGCTGACCCGTGCGGAAGCTCGTCGTCCATCCGCGATTGCCGCCGAGCCCGATGCCATCCGCCGCAGGCCGCGCCAGGTAGCGGTCCGAGGTCGTCGTGTCATCGGGGTAGCGAGCGCCGAAGGTCGAGATGCTGCGTCGGATCGTCGTCAGCGCCGCGGCGATCGCGGTGTCGGTTGAGGTCCTGCTGATGCCCTGGGCGGGCGGGGTGGACGTCATTGGAGGAGAGTCTTTCATTAGGGAGGTCTCGCCGGCGCTATGCGGCGACGACCCCATCGAGATCGAGCACGGGACGCAGGGTGAAGCGCGAGTTGGTCCACGCGAAGAAGAGGAACGCGGATGCCGTGATGCCCAGCCCGATCGCGGGCGCGGCCGCGAACACCCCGGCCTGAACCACGAGCGCGGCGAGCGACGCGGCGGTCAGGTACCAGCGCCGGAGGCCGAGCACGGCGCTCGCCCGAAACACGTCGCGGAGGGGGGCGCGGGGGGACTCGGCGATCGCGACGAGCGCGAGGAGGCCGATCGCGACCGCCAGCACGGCGAGGACGCCGAGGAGCGGCACGACGACGACCGCAGCCGAGGTGGCGGACAGCATCCGCACGTCGACGAGCGCCACCGCGACCACCGCGACGACAGCCGCGCCGACGACGAGAGCCCGCCGCCAGGTGTCGCGCCACCCCGCCCGGAAGGCGCGAATCGGGCTGAGCCCGCCCTCGTGATGCTCGCGGAACGCGCGGAACGCCGCAGCGATGCCGGGAGCGCACAGGGGTGCGGTGATCGCCAGCAGCGGCCACGCGAGCATCGGGTCGGTCGTCACGAGCAGCACCACGAAGGGAAGGCACGACACCAGCAGCAAGAGGTTCACGATCAGTCCGAGGTACAGCATCCCGATGATGCTGGCCCAGGTGTCGTGCGACACGAGACGCTTCATGTCAGCCCTTCAGCCCGCTCGTGGCGATGCCCTCGACGAAGTACTTCTGTCCGAGCAGGAAGATGATCGCGATCGGGATGACCGAGATCGTCAGGCCCGCGAACAGGAGCGCATAGTTCGTGTCGTAGAGGTTCGAGACGAAGCTCTTCAAACCCAGCTGGATCGTCCACAGATCGGGATTGCGCAGATAGATGAGCGGCCCGAGGTAGTCGTTCCAGGTGTTGACGAACGTGAGGAGCGTGAGGCTCGCGAGGGCCGGGATCGACAGCGGAAGCATGATCCTGGCCCAGATCCCGTACTCGCTGAGCCCGTCGATGCGTGCGGCCTCGGAGAGCTCTTCGGGGATCGTCTCGTAGAACTGCTTCATCAGGAAGACCCCGAATGCGCCGAAGGCCTGCAGCAGGATGATCGCCCACAGCGTGTTCGACACCTTGAAGTTCGACATCAGGATGAACTGCGGGATCATGTACGACTGCCACGGCACGGCGATCGTGCCGACATAGAGCAGGAAGAGCACATCCCGACCCCGGAAGCGCATCCGGGCGAAGCCGTAGGCGGCGAACGAGCCGGTGAGCACCTGCAGGAACGTCACCACGACGGCGAGGAACAGCGTGTTGCGGATCCACGTCAGCATGTCGGACTCGGTCCAGATGTCGATGTAGTTCTGCCACACGAACGTCTCGGGCAGCCACTTCACCGGCACCGAGAAGACCTCGTTGGCCGACTTCAGCGAGCTCAGCACCATCCACGCGAACGGCGCGAGCAGGCCGATCGCGAAGACGACCAGGCCGACGTACAGTCCGATCCGCGCGACCCGCCTGGCGGGGGTCATCTCGCGCGTGTCCGCGTGGTGATGCGGCGGCTCTTCGCCCGCGGCGAGCTTGCGAAGCCCTCGGCGTGAGGCTGCCGGAGCGGTGAAGTCCGAGACCAGCAGCTCGGCATCCGTCTCGATCTGCTCGACCATCAGATGCTCCTCTTCCTGTTCCAGAGGAACTGCAGGATCGTCACGATGATGCACATGAAGAAGAGCACGACGGCCGCCGCAGAGGCGTAGCCGAACTGACTCTCTACAAAGCCCTTGCGGTAGATGAACTGCGACATCACGAGCGTCGCCTGGCCGGGACCGCCGTTGGTCATGACCAGGATGAGGTCGAAGATCTTGAACGAGTTGATCGTGAGCATGACGATGACGAAGAACATGGTCGGGCGCAGGCACGGGAGCGTGACATTGACGAATCGCTGCCACACGTTCGCACCGTCGACACGCGCGGCTTCGTGCAGTTCGCGCGGGACCGTCTGCAGGCCCGCGAGGAACAGGATCATGTAATAGCCCATGTCGCGCCACGTGCTCACGATCACGACGGCGGGCATGGCCCAGTCGGTCGAGGTGAGCCAGCCGGGAGGGTTCTGGATGCCGATGAACCGGAGGAACTCGTTGATCGGGCCGTAATCGGGGCTGAAGAGGAGGTTCCACACCACGGCGATCGCGACGATCGAGGTGATGTAGGGGAAGAAGGCGGCCGTCCGGAAGAAGGCGACACCGCGCAGCTTGTTGTTCAGCAGCAGCGCAAGCCCCAGCGAGATCACGAGGGTCAGCGGGATGTGCATCGCCGAGTAGTACAGCGTGTTGAGGACCGAGATGCGGAAGCTGCCGTCGCCGATGAGGCGCTGGAAGTTCGCGAGCCCGACCCAGTCGGCCTTGCCGAACACGTTCCAGTTCGTGAACGACATGTAGAACAGGATCACGATCGGAACGAGCGTGAGCAGTGCGAATCCGATGAAGTTCGGAAGGATGAAGCTCCACCCGATCAGGGCGTTGCGCAGCCGCAGCCTCGAGCCACGGCGATAGGCCGGGATCGGCGGCGCAGGCTCGGTGGCGATGATGGTCGCCATGGAGGACCTCCAGTGATGGGAAGAGTGGGAGCGGCCCTTCGACAGGCTCAGGGAACGGTCCCTGAGCCCGTCGAAGGGCCAAGGGGACTCAGTCGAGTCCGACCTCGTTGGCGACGCGGTCCTGCGCCTGCGTGATGGCGTCGGCGACGGGCGTGGAGCCCGACATGATCGCCGTGTGCATGTCGTTGAGGATGCCCTGGATGGCCGCCGTCTTGCTCGACGTCGGGTTCTCCGGGTGCACCTCGTGGGTCGAGTACGCGAACTTCGACAGGTCGTCGGTGGGGGCACCGTCGACGGCGAAGTAGGTCTCGACGACCGAGTCGGTCAGCAGGGCCGGCGTGATGCCGATGCCGGCGAGGATCTGCGCACCTTCCTCACCCGCGGCGAAGGCGAGGAAGTCCTTGGCCGCCTGCACCTTGGACTCGTCGATCGCGGCGTTGATGCCGAGACCGGTCGGGTCGCCGAAGGTCACCGGCGTGTTGTCGAGCCCGGCGGTCGAGTCGTCGACCTGCGGGATCGGCGCGATGCCCCACTCGAAGTCATCGGCGTCGCCCGAGGCCTGCTGGGCGATGAGCGTGGCGACGAACCACGTGCCCATCTGCAGCATGGCCGCGTTCTGCTTGCCGAACTCGCCCTGGTAGGTGAGCTGGTTCGCTGCGCTCGTGTTGTAGTCGATCTGGTTGCCATCGGCCTGCAGCGCGAGCACGTTGTCGTAGAACGGCTCCATGTACTCGTAGTCGCCCTCGAGCACGTCGGTGTCGGACTGTGCGCTGGCGAAGCCCTGGACGGTCGACTGCCAGCGGTGCATGTACGCGGCCTTGGCGGGGCTTCCCGCGGCGGTGAGACCCTTGTTCAGTTCGGCCGTGACGTCGTTGTAGTCGTCCCACGTCCAGGAGCCGTCGGGGTAGTCGACGCCCGCGGCGTCGAAGAGCGCCTTGTTGTAGTACAGGACCCAGGAGTCGTTGCGGTAAGGCACCGCGTAGGAGGCGCCGTCGACCTCGTACGAAGCCGCGCCGCTGATCCCGTCGGGAAGCTCGACATCGGACACATCGAGGAGCTGGCCGCCTTCGACGAACGTCGGGACGAACTTGACCTCCTTCTGCGTGATGATGTCGGGGCCGGCGCCGGCGGCGAGGTCGGCGGTGAGGAGCGTGTTGTACTCCGCCGCGTCGTAGCCCTTGAGCTCGATCGTGACGTTGGGGTTCTTGTCGTGGAACGCGTCGGCCAGCGCCTGGAACTCGGGCGTGGTGTCGAGGCTCCAGCCCGAGAGGCTGAGGGTGACGGGACCGGCGGACTCAGTGGGCTCCGAGCTCTCGCCCTCGCCCCCGCTGCATCCGGCCAGCGCGAGCGTGGCCACGACGGCGACGCCTGCTGCTGCTGCGAATTTGCGCTTCATTGTTGCTACTCCTTTGTGATTGCCGAGAACCCGCCTTCGGGTCCCCGTAGGGCTGCCGGTCCGCCTCAGGCGGTACCGGGGTCTGCGAGGCGACTCTTCGTCACCAGGCCATCGGGCCAGGTGACGGTCACCGTGATGGCCTCGTCGCGCTCATCGAGCGAGACGGAGGCAACGTGTGTCGACGCCGCCGGTGCTCCGGACAGCTCGACGAGCGCGACGACCCACTCGCCGGCGGCGAGCGGGTGGTCGAGGTAGGGGACGACGGCGTCGGAGCCGAGCGGGCTCGCTTCGTGGCGTGATGCCGTCGCGGCCGTGCCTGCTCCACGCAGCGAGCGGATAGCGCTCCGCAGGCGCACCGTGCGTACGACGGCTTCGCGGCCGTCGATATCGGTCGCGGGCGCGTCACCGGCCAGGGGCCAGCCGCCGACACGGAGGATGAGCCCTTCGGCGGTCGACGCGAGCGCATCGGCGCGCACAAGGCGCAGCTCCCAGGGGCCGCGTATGAGCGAGTGAACCGTGAGCCGACCGGCCACCTCGATGTCGCCGTCGATCCCGGATCCATGACGGTGGGCGGCGGGCCTCGGAGCGAGCCAGTGCGCCCGCGAGGTCGACGCCGCGATCCCGAGACGCCCGTGCTCGTCATCCTGGATCCGCACATCGATGAGCGTCATGGCCGCGCGGTGCGTTGCCCTGCCCTGCGTGTCGACGATCGTGACCGACTGCTCGAGCGGCTGCTCCCAGCCGGGCTGGTCGACGAGTGGGCTCGTCGCCGTGGAGTAGCCGATGCGCGCGTAGAGCGGCGAGTCGCCGACGAGGCTTCCCTCCTCGGCGTGGTCCGTGCCGTGGTTGACGAGACGGACGATGCCGTCGTCATGTGTTCCCGACACGATCCAGCCCGCCGAGCGGATCGCGCGCAGCGTGTCGCCCGTCTCGACCGGAAGGGGCTCGGACGCTGCGGCCCACACCGGGTGGTCGGCCGGAAGCGAGATGCCGATCAGTCCCTTGACCGCCCAGTACGGCGAGCCGGGGCCCGAGTAGGACTGTGCGAGTGCGCGCCACTCGTCGTGCCAGCCCATCGTGAGGATGCCGTCTTCGTTGGGTGAGCCGTTCGCTGCGAAGTGGCCGACGATACGGCCCGCGGCGTGTCGCAGACGGCCGGCCGACAGTGAGGGAACCTCTGCCATCACGCCGATCCAGAACGGAGCGGCGGCGGCGAAGCGGTAGATGAGGCTCCGGCCCTGGATCATCGGGGAGCCGTCGGCGCCGACGAGGGCTACGGCGTCGAGGAGGAACCGGTCGAGGGCGGCGACATCCGACGCGGTCCTGCCCGCGGCCAATTCAGCAGCGCCCTGCATCCGGGCCCACAGCACGGGGTACAGGTGCAGCGCCCAGCCGACGTAGTGGTCGTACGACCGCTCGAAGCCGTCCGACATCCAGCCGTCCTCGCGGACGAGCGAGTCGTGCAGGGCGAGATCGTCGGCGATGTCCTCGGCCGACCACGGACCGCCGACCGACCGGAGGAACGTCTGCACGACGATGCGGAACCAGAGCCAGTTCGTCTTCGGGTAGGTGTCGTCGCCGACAACGGGGGCCAGATAGTCGATGACGCGCTGCTGTGTCACGGCGTCGAGGCGATCCCAGATCCATGGGCGGGTCATGTCGAGCACGAGCGCGATCGAGGCGGCCTCGACCTTCGCCTGCGCATGCTCGTCCATGCGCACCCAGCGGTCTTCTGCGTCGGGGTCGACCCCGGTCGTCACACCGCGCCGGTAGAAGTCCGCGAGATCCTCGAGGCCGCGACCCTGCTCGCCGGCGAGACGGAATCCCGCGAGCAGGAACGTGCGCGCGAACCCTTCGAGACCATCGACGGCGCGGCCGTAGCCACCCTCTTCGCCGGGAGGCGTGATCCGCGCGGCGCCGGGCGATGCCCAGACGCGGGCTCCGGCCAGCAGTCGGTCGGCGTAATCAAGCCACTGATCGCGTGTCCAATCGGCCCCGTGCGGCGCGATGTGCGTCACGGACTGCTGCTGGATCGACACGCAATCTCCTTTGAGTTGGCCAATCACCACGAAAGCGATCGTTTGGGAGCGTATCAACCGATTTAGGACATTGCAAGAAGCATCTAGAGTGTTTATGATCGTTTCTGATCGCTTTACCGTTGTGGCGACGACTATTCGATGGAGAGGAGGTCGACCCGAACCATGAGCTCGTCTACCGATGCCGTGGTCCCGCCGGCCACTGAGTCGTTCCGGGGGCCGCTGGCGAGCATCTTCGAGCGTCAGGCCGGAGTCGCGCCCGGCGCACTCGCGGATGCGCTTCCCTCGCTGCTGCGGCATCCTGCAGAGGCCCTCCCCGTTCCGCCGGCATCCGATCGGTCCGCGTGGCCGCGCGCCGCCGACGCAGCGACAGCCGCGGCGATCCTCGAGCGCGCAGAAGCGGACCTCGGTCTCCCCTGGCCGCAGCCTCGCGCCCACGATGCCGCTCGCGTGCACTCCGATGGAGACCGCGACGTCTGGGAGCAAGCCGCGTACGCGCGTCAGCGGCGCCTCAGCCGGGCAACGGTCGCTGCCGCCCTGACCGATCACGACAAGTGGTACGCGGAGGTGCTCGACGGCGTCTGGCTGCTGTGCGAGCAGAGCTCGTGGTGCTGGCCCGCCCACGACGACGTCTTCCGTCAGCGCGGATGGGTGCTGGGCGACATCGACGCGCCCTACCTCGACCTCGGCGCGGGCGAGGTCGTCGGCCAGCTCGCGTGGCTCGACCACCTCGTCGGCGACGGCCTCGAGCGCCGCTACCCCGGTGTGCGTGCGCGCATCCGGCGCGAGGCCCGCGTCCGGGTGATCGAGCCGTTCATCCGTCGTCGGGACTGGCATTGGCTGGGGCTCGACGGCGACGTCCACAATTGGAACCCCTGGATCCACGGCAACGTGCTTGTGGCGGCGCTCGCGCTCATGGAGGCTGATGACCCTGCACGGTCGGAAGTGATCGCGCTCGTGATCGAGGGGATCGATCGCTACGTGGCGGTGCTTCCGCAGGATGGCGCGATCGACGAGGGCTACGCCTACTGGTGGAACGGGGCCTGCCGGGCGCTCGAGGCGCTCGACATCCTCTCGCACGCGACGGGCAACCGTCTCGACGCGTTCGACGTGCCGGCGCTCCGAGCCACTGTCGCGTTCCCGCACCGCATGCACCTCGGCGGGCCGTGGTACCTGAACCTCGCCGACGGGCCGGCCCGACCACCTGCCGCGCAGCCGTGGCACGCCCTCCACCGCGCGGCACGTCGCGTGGGAGACACGGATGCCGCAGCCCACGCCGCGGCGCACCGCGAAGGCTCCGCCGCGGTCGAGACGGACGGCCTCGGCCGACTGCTGCGCGGCATGACGGATGCTGCGTGGGTGGACACCCCGCGTGGAGCGTCGCCGCTTCCGCGCGATTCGTGGCTTCCGTCGACGCAGGTGCTCATCGCACGCCCGGCTGCCGGCACCGCGGCGGGACTCACACTCGCCGTCAAAGGCGGGCACAACGGCGAGCATCACAATCACAACGACGTCGGGTCGTTCGTCATCGCGTCGGATGGCGTGCCCGTGATCGTCGACGCCGGTCGCCCGACTTATACCGCGCAGACCTTCGGCCCTGACCGGTATGCGATCTGGACGATGCAGAGCGGCTGGCACAACGTGCCGGTCATCGGAGGGCGCGAGCAGGTCCCGGGCAGCGCCCACGCGGCGCGCGATATCGCTGTCGAGATCTCCGATGCAGGGTCATCGCTGAGCCTGGATCTCGCCGGCGCCTACGAGGGAGTGACTTCTTGGCGCCGCACCGCGCGACTCGAGCGCACCGGGCAGATCACCATCGACGACACGTGGGATGCCGATGCGCCGGCCGGCGAGACCTCGGTGCGCCTGCTGATCGCCGGAGAGGTCGAGATCGAGGGCGATTCTGCCGTCGTGACGCCGCTCGAGGGCGCGCGGCCAGTGCGCGTGCGATGGAGTCCCGCGGCATCCGCGCGACTCGTCGTGCGTGAACTTGACGACCCGATGCTCTCCACAGTGTGGGGCGAACGCCTGACACGACTCGACCTGATCGCAGCTGACGTCGAACGACTCTCGGCCACGGTAGAACTAGTCAAGACGACCGATGGGGACCCACGATGACGGACCATGAGACCCAGGCGCCCCTGGGCGCCGAGCGCCGCGCCCACGTTCTGGCGGCGCTCGGCCGCGACGGCGTCGTGCGCATCTCCCAGTTGGTCGACGAGCTCGGCGTCGCGCCCGTCACCCTCCGCCGGGACCTGGCTCAGATGGAGCAGGAAGGACTGCTGGTGCGGGTGCACGGCGGCGCGGTGCCCACGGGCGACGCCGTCTCGACAGGCGCGATTCCCGACAGCGGCGCCATCATCGCCGCAGGGTCGATCGCGGTGCTCGTTCCCTCGCTCAATTACTACTGGCCCGGGGTCGTCCGGGGCGCGGAGACGGAGGCCAAGCGGTTCGGCATGGGCGTCGTGCTGCGAGGGGCGTCGTATGAACTGCAGGACGAGCGGCCGGTGCTCGAACGGCTCGTGCACACGGACAACGTGCGCGGCCTGATCGTCGCGCCCAATACCGACACGCCGCATGCGCAGGACGTTGTGCAGTGGCTCGCCGGATGCGGGGCGCCGAGCGTGCTCGTGGAACGCGACGCGCTGCTCCTGCCCGGCGGCACCCCCGTCGAGTCGGTCACCACCGACCACGCTCTCGGCGCCGTGCTGGCCGCGCGCCACCTCGCCTCGCTCGGCCACCGCAAGGTCGGCCTGATCATCTCGCGGGACTCTCCCACCTCTCGCAAGATCACGCGGGGCTGGCAGGCCGCCTGCGCCGAGCTCGGCCTGACGCCGACCGATCACTTCGAGTCGATGCTGCCGCCGCGGACGAGCCCCGACTTCTCGGCCGTCGTCGACGCGGCCCTCGACTCAGCGCTCAGCACCGGCGTGACCGCTCTCGTGGTGCATTCCGACCCCGAGGCCATGGCCTTCGTCGACCTCGCGCTCAACCGCGGAATCTCGGTGCCCGGCGACTTGTCGGTCATCGCCTACGACGACGAGGTGGCCCAGCTCTTCACGCCTGCGCTCACCGCGGTCGCCCCGCCCCGATCGTCCGTGGGCCGCGCCGCTGTCGACCTCATCGTCCGGCGCCTCGAGGACCCCGGCCGCCCGGTGCACCGCGTCGTGCTCAGTCCGACGCTCAATGTCCGCGGCTCAACCGCTCCCCCGCGAGGCGCCTGAACAGCACGACGCGATCAGGCCATCACCGCGCCGCGCCACAGTGTGAGCGCCTGCGCGATCGCACGCGAGTCATCCCACGGCACCTCCGGCGCCTCCACACGCCCGTCCGCCAGGGCGAGCGACACCGCGTCGGCCTCGGCCGCCATCGGCTGGATCGACGGCACCGTGACGACGCGATCCGAGCCGTCGCGACGGACGATCATCGACGTCGCACTCTCGGCACGACCTCCCCAGGCATCCGGGAGCTCGAGCGTGCCCCGCTCACAGTGGATGACCGCCGAGCGGGGCAGGTCCCGCACGATCGACGTCTCGACCACGGCGACCACTCCCGCGATCTCGAACTCGGCCCGGGAGTGCCCGTCGACCCCTTCGACGATGTCGGCGGTCGCCTCGAGCAGTGCGACCTCGGATGCGAGGGGTGCGCCGGCGCCCGGCATCCTGCCCACCCTCGCAATCTCGACCGCCAGCGACACCGGGTAGCATCCGACGTCGAGGATGGCGCCTCCCGCGAGCGCAGGGTCGAAGAGTCGACCTCGACGAGTGCCGTTCGCGAAGCCGAACGCCGCCTCCACGCGCCGCGGCGCACCGATCTCACCGCTCGCGAGGATCGCGCGCAGGGCCTCGGCGTACGGACCGAAGCGGTTCTTGAACGCCTCGACGAACGGTCGTCCGGTCCGCGTCGCCACACTGAGGATGCGGTCGACTTCGTCTGCCGTCGTGCTCGCGGGCTTCTCGCACAGGACGGCCTTGCCCGCCTCGAGCGCCCGGATCGCGAGGTCGGCATGCGTGGTGTGCACGGTGCCGATGTAGACGGCGTCGACATCGTCGCGCGCGAGGATCTCGTCGTAGGTCCCGGATGCTTCGGCTCCGTGTTCAGCGGCGAAGGCCGCAGCGCGCTCCGCCGACGAACTCCCCACGCCGTGCAGCACGCCGTGGTGGGAGCTCCGCAGCCCAATCACGAAGTCCCTGCTGATCGCACCTGGCCCGAGCACCGCCCAGTTGGTCTGTCGCATGCGTCCGATGCTATCCACGGGGAGCAGCTCACCCACCCCTCCCCAGCGGAGCGCGGTGACCCGTGGGGCCTGCGCCGACGGGCCCCTAGTCGCTGAGCGGGCGCTCCGGAAGGAGTCGAGGGAGCGTCGGTCAGACGGATCGCATCACGACGTAGACGACCGCGAGTATCGCCGCGGTGATGGCGATGGCCGCCAGCACAGTGAGATGCGCCCACCCGACCAGGGCCCCGATGATCAGGGTGGGGATAGCGAGCAGGACGATCGCACCGAACAGCGTGACGCCGACCGCATTGCTCAAACGCATGAACGCGTCCAGCTTCTGAGTATTCAGGGGATCCGGGGGAAGGGTTCCTTCGAGGAGGAACTCTGCGACCTCCGGCATGCGCGGCGGATAATTCGCAGCGGTGTGATCCTCCAGAGCACTGCCATGACCCTTCGGGAACGTGGCGGCCGGCTGGCTGACCGCCACGGGCAGCCCCACGAATCCGGTGTACCCACCGCGACCGACATCCTGATTCAGGCCGTTCAGCAAGGAGCAGAGGATGCCGACCGGAAAGTCATGCGATGCCCGGTCGTTCCGCACCTGGAGCACCTGTCCGGCGTCGACGCGCGCCGACCAGTCGTAGTCCGGGGGAAGGACCGACCCCGCGAGGAGCACGCGGGTGAAGCGCATCGTTCTCACCTCCTGCAGCGCCTTGCCGAGCATGTAGGTGCCGTTGCTGTGTCCGAGGAAGTGGAAGTTGTCGGCGTCATGCGTCGTGAACCATCGACCGTAGTCCCTGAGGAACCGCTTGACATTCCCACGCCGAGTGAAGGGCAATGCGAACTGGATTGCACTGAAGAAGCCGTAGTTCGTCGCCTGGATGTGCACGTCGCCGCCACCGCGGGCCTGGATCGCCGTGGTCGCGCGACTGACCCACTGCTCATGGGCCGATGCGCGGATGCCGTGGACGATGAACACCACCGGATCGTGCGACACCGGCAGCGGCGCGACGCGGGGAAGGTCCCTGCCCGCGATGGCGTTCCGCAGCACCTCCCAACGGCTCTCGGCCGTGTCACTGTGCGTGAGGTCGACCATGCCGCTGTGATCGGTACGGGACATCCAGAGGGTCGACGTCGGCCCCAGGTAGCGACTGTCCTCGACGTCCCTCTCGTGAACGAGCTCGTCATCGCTCGCCAGCACTTGAACGACGTGCACGTCCTGCCGATCTCGTACTGTTTCCACCCATCCGAGGCGCAGATTGGTGATCCAGTAGCCGCCGGCACGGATCTGCTCGACGAGGAGCTTGGTCCGCGGCTGGCAGAAGACCCAGTACACCACCTGCCACAGCCAAGGCAGGTGCGTCGGGTCGAAGCCCGCATTCGGCGATCCGAGGAGCACGACCCGCCGCACCTTGCGCGCCCAGTTCTTCTCCCCATCGTTGAACGCGGCGGGGTCGGCCATCGCGTCTACAAAGGCTGCGCGCACCAGGAGCCCACCCAAGCTGTGTCCACAGAGCACGATGTCGGTGGTGTCCGCCCGCTCGCCGGTGGAGTCGCCGGCGAATTCGGCAATGCTCGCGACCAGGTCGTTGACGGCATCGTCGAGCTTGTTGTGGCTGAAGAGTCTCAGCTCGTTCGGCACGATCTCGATTCGCCACTCCGCGCCGAACTCCGACGTCAGCCTTTGCATCAACTCGTCATCACGACGTCGGCCCAAGCCGAGCACGAAAACGAGCAGTTTGGTTGCAGCCATTGAAGCCCCCAGGCACCCAGTGGTGACGCACACGAATTATCTGCACCCTAGCGGGACCCGGGCCCCCGTGTCCGACTATGCGCGCCGCCCCCAGTCGGCAAGACGAAGGCCCGTCCTCCTGGCGAGAGGAGAACGGGCCTTCGACGTATTTCCCGGGACTTTTACGACCCCCGGTTGGTCGGGATGACAGGATTTGAACCTGCGACCCCCTGGAGGAATCAGACCGTTTCCGGTCTCCCCCGAACGTCTCGTAAACGCCAGGATTCCCTAGTGTTGACAGGGAACCGGACGGTTCGCTTGACCCGATTGTACCCGGTCAGCAGCGGTAGTTCACGGGTGATTGAGATGGGTTGATGATGACGACCGGCCGCATCTTCGTGCACGAACGGGTTGCTCCCCGACGCCATCAACGTCTCGGCCGAGCTGCCGCAATGGCGCGCGCTAAAGGCACACCGATCGTGCTGATAAACGGGCCGGCTATCCGAGCGTGAGCGCCGCCGAGATGTGCCGACACCGCCCAGGATCGAAGGCCTGAACGGTGGGCGACCGGCATACGCGCTGAGGTGTTCATGTTTGGTCGCCTCTCCACGGCATCGCTCCGTCCTGCCACGCCCCCTTGCTTCGCAGCTTCGACTCGATCGCTTCTGCTTGAGTTTGCATCGTCCGCCTGTCCAGGCTCCCTGTGCGCCAGAAACGAAGGTTATGGGTAAACTCAGCGACCCATTGATGGAATGGGGCCGACGCGGCAAGCACAGCCTCGGCATCGGACCTGTCCGATACTCCTCGGAGTGCCTCGAGCGACCTCACGGCCTGGAACAGGCAAAGTTGACCCTCGGCATTGATCCACTCGCCGAACGTTGCTTGGTCGCCGGCTTCGTCAACCGTCTCGTAAAGCTGCAGCATTCTTGTCCGCATTTCGCTGACCAGAGACGCGTCACCCGTTCCGACGTCGAGCGTGCGAAGTGGTGTGAGCGCGTCGAGCAGCCTGTTGTAAGCGGCGGTGAGGTCGGCGCCGTGCGCCCGGCGACGGTCGGTCGACTGTTGCAGTCCAAATAGCACAAGGCCGATCACAGCCGCACCGACGACACCGATAATCAGGTCCGGAATGAACGTCGACCACTGCGATTTCACCGCGACCCCGACCGCCACGAGCGCTCCGAGGACGATCAGCGTTACGCACACGATGAAGAGCTTCAACTGCGCGCGCGGCGTCATAGGCGCACTCTATCGACGGTTCTCATACCGGACGCGCGCCTTAACGTCGCGCACGATGGCAGACCGGCTTCGGGGCGGCCGGGTGGGGGAGACGGCGTTGGATGTCTCGAGTCGCCGATAGCGTCGACACGTGATTTCACGTGCGACTCTCGCCTCGGCCCCCGATACCCCACGTCCCGCCCGGCGTTTCTCATGACAATCGAACATCTCGATCAGCGAAAGGCCTTCGCGCTCATAGGCGAGATGACCTCGACTCGAAACCTCCTGGGATACGGCGTGCGGGTTCTGCGTGGTGCCCGCTTCCTGGAGACCACGCGCGACCCAATCATGACGATGCTGTCGATCGGCGTTGAAAAGCTACTCAAATTGACGGTCGGCGTTATCTCCCTTGACGAGGCGCAAGTATGGCCGTCGAAGGCCACGATGATCAGCTACGGTCACGGCATAGTGGAACTCTTCGACCGGGTGATGAGCGAGATTCAAAGCCGCACCGCGAACAGTACCGACTACGTGAAGGGCCTCGTCTCCGGTGTCGACATCGACCCCACATTGCGCCCGCTACTTCGCGCGTTGGACCGCTACGGCAGGTCCGGACGGTTCTACAACCTCGACATGCTCGCCGACAGCCCACAACCGGAAATGGACCCGGCCAGGATGTGGGACGACGCCGAGCAAGCAGCGCTCGGCGATCCGGAAATCATCGAACTACAGCGCGTCGCCATGGAACGGGTGTCGGACAATGATGCTTGGGATTCGTTCTACGCTGCGGTTCAGGGACACACGGCAGACAGCATCGAGCGCCTGTGGCTGATGATTTCTCGCGTCGGAATCAATCACGCGTTAGGGACGACTGGAGCCGCGCTGGGCTGGGAGATAGCTCCCGACGCAGTCGGGCGGCAGGGATCTCGCTAGCGGCGGTCGGATAACGCGCTCCAGGCGACGCCCTACCGAGTGCCCTCGAGACCACCACGGCAGCTGATGCCCGCGGCGGAGCGGAGTCGCGTGAAGGCAACAGGATACGCTCGGGAACATTCGGCACTTTCGATTGAGTATTTGGGGAAAACGATGGAGTTTGCAGACCGTCTCGCGTCACTGGCGACGAAGGTGAGAAATCAGGCGAAGGCGATCGGCACGGAGGAGGCGACCAAGAACGCGTTCGTCATGCCGTTCATCTCGACGATTCTCGGTTACGACGTGTTCGACCCGCTGGAGGTCGTACCCGAGTTCACGGCGGATGTGGGCACCAAGAAGGGCGAGAAGGTCGACTATGCGATCGTCCGAGAGGGTGAGGTCCAGATCCTCATCGAGTGCAAGGCGTCCCTCGGTCAGCTGAAGATCGAGCACGCGTCTCAGCTGTTCCGCTACTTTTCGGTTACTAATGCCCGCCTCGCGGTGCTGACCAACGGTGTTGTGTGGCAGTTCTACACGGATCTGGACGCGCCGAACCGGATGGACTCGAAGCCGTTCCTGGTTCTCGACCTGCTCGACATCGATGAGACGCTGATCCCGGAGATCCAGAAACTCAGCAAGGACAGCTTCGATCTGGACTCCATCATCAGCGCTGCCGAGGAATTGAAGTACGTCGGTGCGCTCAAGCGCGAGATCGCGGCGCAGTTCCGTGAGCCGTCAGACGAGTGGATCAAGTTCTTCACCGGTCGGGTGTATGAGGGGTCCTTCACGCAGAAGGTTCGTGAGCAGTTCACCACCCTCGTCGGCAAAGCCTCGAGGCAATTCCTGACGGAAAGCGTGAACGACCGGCTGAAGACCGCCCTCGGCGTGACGACACTGGTCGCCGATGACGCCGGCATCGCAAGCGAGCCCGTCGTTGCCGAGGATCTGGATCGGGACACCGAGATCGAGACCACCCTCGAGGAACTCGAGGGTTACCAGATCGTCAAGGCGATCGCCTGCGGCGAGGTCAAGCCGCAGCGGATCACCCAGCGCGACGCCAAGAGCTACTTCGCCGTCCTTCTCGACGACAACAACCGCAAGCCGGTCGCACGGCTGCACTTCAACGGCAAACAGAAGTACCTGGGGCTGCTCGACGACGACAAGAACGAGATCCGCCACGCACTCGACTCGCTCGACCAGATCTACCAGCACGCCGACGCCATACGCGAAGCCGTCCGGCGGTACGCCTGATTCACCGAGCCGTTTGCCCTGTGGCGGGGCCAGCAGAGCTGACGCTCGGAATGCAGCATGCCCGGCCATCAGGCTTGCGGGCGGGCTCAAGCCCAACTCCCGCGCGCGTACCAGGGGCGTCACACGTGGCCACTACCGTGGATTGCACAGAGGAGCGCCCGGGCGTGAAGGAGCGAACCGACATGACCCAAGCATCGAAGTACGCTGTTCAGCCAACGTGGATTCAGAGGCGAAGCAATTGCTAGCTGCTCCGACGGCCGTGCTCTGCCGCGAGATCGACCAATGAGTCGCGCCGATGGCTCTGACCGCCCACGCGCTGCGGTGGTAGTTAGTGTGCGCCCCTGGCTTCCGACCAGCGCGGCGGCGGCCGCCGAGTTCGACCGCGTAATCGGGTTGCATCGAAAGAATCGAGCGACGCTAGGCCACTTGCCTTTCGCGGCGTTTGAGGAAGCGGGTAGGCGTGAGCGATTACTGATCGGTGAGGTCGACGGCATTGTCGAGGGCTACCTGCTCTACAGCACGCCTCGTCAGCAGACACTAAAGCTGGTGCATGTCTGCTCCAGCACCGCCGCAAGGGGTACCGGCCTCGCGAAGGCGATGGTGGAGTTCGCGGTCGCATCCAATCCTGATCGATCGATGATCACTGCACACTGTCGTTCGGACTACGGGATCGATGGATTCTGGCGCTCGCTGGACATGACCCCTTCCACGGAACGGCCCGGGCGCGCGGCCAAAGGGTCCACCCTGACGATATGGACGCGAAGGATCGGGCAATTCGATCTGCTCGAGAACGCGTTGTACGCGTCCTCGCGACCGCTCGCAGTCCTGGATTCGAATGTCGTGATCGATCTCTTCACATCCGAGGCGGTTAATCGGCCGGATCGCCAAGAGTCGTTGGGGCTCGCTGAGGACTGGGTTGTCGACCTTCTGGACTTGTCCGTTTCGCCTGAGGTTGAGGTGGACATCAATTCATTTCAGCCTGCCGCGGAACGCCATCAGGTGCAGGCAAGCCTGACCAGATTTGTGCCGGTCAGGCGGGACGAAGCGATGAGGGCCACTGCGAATGCGATCGTTGCCCGAATGCCGCAAGCCATAGTGACGCGAGACATCAGCCTGCGCAACGACGCCAAACATCTGGCTGACGCGATTCTCGCTGGTGCCGACTACTTCGTGACACGCGACCAGAACCTGCTCGACGCCACGCACGACTGGATTCAGAAAGACTACGGACTCGAGGTCGTGCGTCCAGTCGAGTTGCTGCAGAGGCTTATCCCACCGACGCCCCTCACCGAGTTCCGCTCCGATCAACTCGAGTCGGTGGGCCTACGCTGGGTCCACCTTGTAGCGAGCGATCAGGACCTCGAGGACACCTTCCTCGACACGTTGAGGGGAGAAAAGCGCAGCACATTCCGAAAGCAACTTCAGGCCATCCTGGCGAGGCCGGCGACCGCCAGACTCGAGCTGTTGGTCGACGAGCGCGGGCGCCGATGGGCTCTCCTAGGCACCGAAGTTGCTGGCGGCGAAGTGACAGTCCACACCATACGGATTGGGCGCGGACGTCTGGGAGCAACCATCGCCTTTCAACTGGTGCGCTACCTACGCTCACTTGCACTCGCGCGAGCTGCAAATTCGATCATTGTCGCTGAAGCCTTCGTGGATCAAGTACTTCAGGCGGCGCTAGAGGCGGACGGCTTCACCGAAACACCGCTCGCCGCTCCTATTTCGCGGCACCCGGAATCGAGCTCCGTTGCTGCCTACGCGACAGCGGATGAGGTTGCCAACTATGAACGTAGGAATTGGCCACAGGTGCTCCTCGACCGCGATGTCCCAGTGTGGATAGTCCCAATCCAACCGCAGTTCGCACGCGAGTTGATCGGCTTCAACAACACGCTGCTCCGAACCCGAGAGAAACAAGCTCTCGGACTGGCGCGTGAGTTCGTTTACTTCGCGAGCCCGAAGATCAAACGCTGGACTGTGCCGGCCCGGGTTCTTTGGTATGTCTCGAAAGACAGCAACGCTCCCGAGCGCACGGCAGTCCGTGCCGTAGTCGCTCACTCACGAATCGTGGACTATTCGGTCCTCGGCGTCGATGATGCAGTCGAGCAGTACCGGTCACTCGGCGTATTTCGGAAGCAGGAGATCGAGGCCCGCGCCAATCAGGGGGAAGTCCTAGTCCTGCGATTCGAGGACACTCAGCCGCTGCAAATTCCTGTCGGTCGGAAGACGCTCGACCGGCTACTGGAACGACACAACGTCACGGACTCACTGATCACCATGCGCGCCGCCCCACCGCGCCTGTTCGACGACTTGCTGAGGCTGCAACCTGACTATGAGGTGGACCGATGAAGGCGCTGTTCTTGTCCGTCAAACCCAAATTCGCGCGGGCGATACTCGAGGGCCGAAAGACTGTCGAGGTGCGACGGAAGTTTCCGCACGTACCTGGCGGGACCGTCGTGGTGCTCTACTCAAGTTCGCCCGAGAAGGCCGTAATCGGTACCGTGCGCCTCAAGCAGACAACCCGAGTCGACCCAGGCGCAGTTTGGGAGATGTATGGGGAGAGCATCGCCATTGAAAGAGACGCTCTCGCCCAGTACCTGGATGGCGCGGCGGCATCCACAGTGCTTGAGGTCGAGGATCCCCAGACATGGGTACGGCCCGTCGCGCTGAACACCTTGCGTGAGTTGCTCGGTGTAGAACCACCGCAGAGCTTTCGGTACCTAGCCCCAGAACAGGTCAAGATAATTCGCGAGAGCTGAGCTTGCGAGAGACGGCACTTCATAGACCGCATGCCATGAGGCCCCGGCCTGGTCTGGATCCGAGTTCAACTTGGCTTCCCAGCCCGCGACCGTGTCCCCGTGCAGCTCGGGCTTGTCTGCGTGGGTGACCACGACGGGGGGGGATAGTCTTGCGCTCCGGGGTGGTGAGAACCGAGGCCCGGGCGACCGAGCGCCACGCGCCAGACGAAGCTGCACGCTGAGGGATCGTCAGCCGCACAAGGTAGTCAACGGCGAACACCGCCCTGTGATCCACAGAATCGCATCGGCGATCGCGGCCGAAGTCCCGTGAAGCTAATGATCTGGACGGCGTCGGCGAGGAGGAAGACCAACGCTGCGGCCATCAGCAACCACTCGACGGACTTCTCCCAGCGGACCAAGCGTTCCCCATACATGCGCTGATTTTCCCGGTCGACGACGACCCCGCGCCGCGTGACGGTGGAGCCGGTGCCCGGTTCAGCGCCGGCGCTCCTGTGGACAATTCGGCGAGCACCCAACCAACTCGTCGTAGCCTGCCGAGGTGGATGACTTCGAGGGCGAGCAGCCAAGATGCACGAGCGACGGGATCGTGATGCGCGACGTTCCCGGGGGATGGGCGTGCCCGTCCTGCGAGGAGCTGCTCGCCCCGGTCGTGAAGATGCCGGTACCGCCGCGCTTCACCGGGCCCACGATCCGAGGCGGGTAAGCCGTTCGTTCCGCTCCACTAGGGTAAGCGGCATGACGAGAGATCAGATCGGGATGATTGCGCTGAGCGTTGGCATCTCGGTGCTGAGTGCCGCGATCGGCCTCCTGCTGCTCTATCTCGTCATTCGACTCGCGATCACGCATGGGATGCTCTCCTACTCGCGGCACCTCGAAGAGGCGCGCCGTCACGAGGCGTACGTCTCGAGGCGCTGATGTCGGCGTTCTCGGCGTAGCCTGACGTTCTCGGCCGGAGGAAGGATCCACGCGGCGTCGCGCCCCCAACTGAACCGTCCTAGGTCAGGGCCTCGGTGAGTGAAGGGAGAGCACCCGTTGCACGGTCGACGTGCTCACCCCGAGCACCCGCCCGATACGCGCCATCGACCGGCCCACCCGACGCAGCTCCACGGCCATCGCAACACCATCGGCGTCGAGCACCTCCGGCCGGCCCACCGGTCGACCCACCTGGCCAGCCTTCGTCGTCGCCGAAATCGTCCGCCGCCGCACGACATCAAGAGCACGTAGCACCGCGACCACGGACTCGTCGGTCAAGTCGACCTCAGGCGCGCTCAGACACCGGAACGTCACCCCGCGCGCCCGCATCTCGAGCAAGCTCCCGATCGAGCGAGACACCTGCCCGAGCCGCTCCAGATCCACCACGACCAGCGAGTCGCCGTCGCCCGCGACCTCGAGCCACGCGGACAGCCCAGCCCGAGTCTGCGTATCGGGCTCCTCCACGATCCGCGTCGCGCCGGCCCCACGGAGCAGCGCCACATCAGCAGTCAGGTCCTCGCCCATCACGAGAGGACGCGTGTAGCCGGCTATCGACATGCGAGCAGGCTACTCGGGGCCCGGAGGGAATGCCGAGACGAGCGGCCCTCGGCCGCTCAGCCCACCTAGGGCATGGCCGGCGCTCGGCACCGGGGGACGATGCAGTCAGAGCCAGGGTCAACTTTCTAATGTCGGGTTCTCCGCGCATACTGAATGTCGTCAGAATGTTCTACCTCGAGGAGAGCCGATGCATGCGACCCTCCTCCGCCCGGCCGGCGCGTCAGCAGTACGCCGGTTCGCGGGTCGCCGGGGTATCCGCGTCGCGCCGATCGCGGTCGCCGCCGGCTTTCCGAGTCCCGCGCAGGATTACTACGACGGGGACATCGATCTCACCGAGATGCTCGTCGACGACCAGGCGGCGACCTTCATTGTCCGTGTTTCCGGTCATTCCATGACCGGCGCGGGCATCGACAACGGTGACGAGCTGATCGTGGACCGGTCGAAGACCCCGCGAGACGGCGACGTGATCGTGGCCATCCTGGACGGCGAGCTCACCGTGAAACGGCTGCGGCTGAGCGGGTCCGGTGTCGTGCTGCAGGCCGAGAACCCGGAGCACCCCGACATCGAAGTCGCGGAACTCAGCGACCTGCAAGTCTGGGGCGTCGCAACATACTGCCTGCACCACCTACGGCAGTGACCCGTGACTGACCTCAGTGAGCCGCGCTGATGCTCGCGCACGTCGATGTGAACTCCGCCTACGCGTCGTTCGAACGGGTCTTCCGCCCCGACCTGGCCACCGTCCCAGTCGCCGTCTTGAGTAACAACGATGGAGCTGTGGTGGCCGCGAGCAGCGATGCGAAAGCGCTCGGCATCCAGATCGGCGAGCCCTGGTTCAAAGTGCGGGCGCGGGCAGAACGCCTCGGCGTGATCGCGCTCAGCAGCAACTACGAGCTCTACGGCAGCCTCTCGGCGCGGGTCATGCAAGTCCTGTCCCGGTTCACCGCGGACCTGGACATCTACTCGATCGACGAAGCATTCCTGACCATCCCCCCGCACATCGTGCGAGAGCCCGGCGCGATGCAAGCGTGGGCGCGGGACATCAAAGACACCCTCGCCAGGCTCATCGGCGTCCCCGTCTGCGTCGGCGTCGCGAACACGCGGACGCTCGCGAAACTCGCCAACAAATGGGCGAAGAAAGTCCCCATCTTTGAGGGTGTGTGCGTATGGCCGGACATCCACCCCGCAGACCGAGAACAGCTGATGCGGCAGCTGCCGGTGTCGGAGATCTGGGGCATCGCGGGGCGGCTCGAAAAGCGGCTCAACGCGATCGGAATCAGCACCATCGCCGACCTCGCCGTCGCGGAGCCGACGCTGGTGCGGAAGAACACGTCCGTGGTCACCATGCGCACCGCGCTCGAGGTGCGCGGTGTTCCGTGCATCGCCGCGGAACCCGACCACACCGGCAAGAAGGAGCAACTGATCGTGTCCCGGTCGTTCGGGGAGAAGATCACCACCGTCGCCGAGATGCGGCAGGTCTTCTCTATCTACGCCCAACGCGCCGCGACCAGACTCGTCCGACACGGGCAGGTCGCGAAGATCCTCACCGCCTACGCGTCGGTCTCCTCGTTCGACACCGATCCGGATCGGGCCGGCGCCGGAGCCCGACTTTTCCCGCAGGCCATCGCACGTCTCCCCTCCCCTACTGCAGACCCAGTGCAACTCACGAAAGCGGCGCACTCGCTGCTCCCCCAACTCTTCGACGGGGTCCGCTACGCCAAGGCGGGCATCATCCTCACCGACCTCCGCAAAGCCGGCGAGCACCAGACCTTCGAGCTGTTCCGGCACCCCCATGAAGAGCAGCACATCGCCGAGCTGATGGCCCGCGTGCAACGCAAGACGGGCCGGGACTCGCTCGGCCTCGGCTACGCCGGGCTCCGGCCCGGACCGAAGTGGCAGATGAAGCGGCAGATGCTCACCAAACGAGCGACCACCCACTGGGACGAACTGATCACCGTCCACGCCTAACCCCTCCCGCGACTCCCCTCACGAAGGGGGTGAAGCCTCAGCCTCGCCCCTACCCGGTACCCGACCCTGGGGTTGAAGGGCAGCCGCGGAGCGCCCCGTCCATGAGTTGACTCGGGTGGGTTGCTCACAGGTCCGCCCACGCCGTGTCCGATGATGGCCCTGAAATGATGCCTAGCCAGCCGACCATCGATCGCCAGGCTCTGCCACAAGACTCCCGGGCGTCTCCGCCCTCACTGCCGTGCCATTCGCCGCCCAATATCGTTGCTCATCCCTCCGCACCCGCAGCAGCCGCACTGCCGTGACCGGTCCATTGACCACGAACTTGAGCGCATTCCACAGGCAAAGCAGTACAAGCAGGTTGATCCATCCCGGCGCGCCGCCCGCAACCCACTGTGCGAGCGCGGCGGCGATCACGATGTAGACGACGGCAAGGAGCATCGCTGGCAGGCCCCACTTGAGTCCGCGGCGAGCATGCGTTGCGCGGAGCAAGATGTTCGTCGGCATGCACCGCTCGAAGAACGCGTAGATGCGACTCACGAACACGATCAGCAGTTGGAACATCGGCCAAGCCTCTCCTTCAGGCGTGGGTTTGCTTACTGCGCTCAGGGTACGCCCGCGCCTCCGCGGGCGTATAGAACTGTCGACTACAGGCTGTGGACGGGCCGCGAGTGGCTAGGCGTCCGCTGTGGCTGTGGAGGAGCGCTCGGCTGCGAGAGCCAGATAGCGCGATCGCGCGCCGTGCCTGCCGCCGCAGCATCCATTCGCTGAGTCCCCGAGATGGCGGTAGAGCCGAGAGCGTCATCCTCGAAAACGCCGTACCGATCACGGTAGGCCGCGACAACGCGCGCCTGTCGACGCCAAGCAGCCGCGCTGGCCACGTCCACAGGAACCCGCCCGAGCGACGCGATCCAGTTCTCTCGTGACGTCAATGCCGCCTCGACCAGCGCCGACGCCCGCTGCTCGATGAGGTGCGCCCGCTCCTCGAGGGCGCGCCGCATATCCGCATCCATCTCACCCATCGCCAGAGGGATCAGGCCCGCGATCAACCGCCGGCCACTCCCCCGCGAACTGCCGCTCGCTGGTTGAGCGAGCACTCTCTCGAGACGCTCGTGGAGCACGGCCGCGGCATCCTGAGCATCCTCGAACCCACGCGCCGCAGCGATGCGCGGGAGAAGCGTCTCCACGTTGTGACCCAGCGCTTCGGCGCGACGGAGGCCGGCCGCCAGAGCACCGAAGGCGTCCGACCTGACTGCGGCTTCGGCCATTGCAGCAGGCAGTCCGCATGACTGGACAAGGCTCGTCCACCGCGGTCGCTGCGCGGACGACGCGATCGTCTCGTACTCAGCAGCGAGCTGCGCGACCGATCCCCAACTCTCCTGCTCGGCGACGAGAGTCTCGTGTGCAGACAGCTCAGCGCCGACATGGCCAAGGACGCCGACGAGGATGTCGCGGGCAGAGGCATCGGGACGGTGGCCCGGGTGCTCAGCGGAGTGATTGTCATCGGGACGATCCACGACCACGTACGCCTTGTTGGACGCTCTCCCCCGCGTCATCGCGACGTATAGGTTCTCGCGGGTCGTCCCGGGTTCGACTACCGCATGGGCGGTGTCCGTCGTGATCCCCTGTGCTCTGTAGGCGGTGACCGCGTAGCCGAGGTCGACGTGCTCAGCCACGTACTCCGGTGGCAGGGAGATCGGTCGAGTTCCGGTGCGGTCGCTGTTGCTCACACGCAGCGAGCCATCGCGACGCGTGGCGACGACCTTCCACCTGGCGCCGTTGCGCACCCAGTCGCGTCCTGACCGCAGTCGACGGTCGTTCTTCCGGGTGATGACAATGTCACCGACGGATGCTGCGACCTCGCCCCGCAAGGACACTTCGGCACCCGCTTCCACGGAACCCGACAGGATCAGTTCGGCGCGCGCTCGTCGGTTGAGGGCACCGACGGTCACTCCCGTCTCGGCGATGAGTACCGACGACGTCCCCGAGACGATGTCGTGTAGCCAAGCAATGTACGCCGCGTCCGACATGGCGTCGGCATCACCGCCGACGATCCTGTCGTGCGAGCCGTAGGCATCCAGTGCTTGCAGGCGCCCATTGCGGAGGTCGAGGGATGCTTCCTTCTCCCACGGGTGCCGGAAGCGATGCACGTCAGCGAGTTCGGGTGCATCGGCACGGGCTTCAACCAGCATCCTGAATGCTCCCCCTGCGTCGACCGACTGCAGCTGCGCCCAGTCCCCGACCATGAGGACCTTCGCGCCCGCCCGCACGGCGAGCGTGCAGATGCGATCGAGAGTGAAGGTGCCGGCGAGGGATGCCTCGTCGATGATGACGAGCTGACCCGCGCGAACCGTTGCGCGCCTGTGGCGACTCTCGTGCAACCACTTCGCGGTGTTCTCGGTTGCGATGCCGAGGTCGTCGGCCAATTCGCGTGCGGCGGCAGCAGAGGGTGCGAGCCCGATAACCGAGCCACGGCCATGCTCGTGCTCCCAAGCGAGTCTCAACGCGTGCATCGCCGTCGTCTTACCGGCACCGGCCGGCCCGATCAGCACGTCGAGAGAGCGCGCCGAAGTTGCGATCGACTGGAGAGCCGTGCGCTGATCCTCCCCGAGGGCGAGCCCGTGATTGCGGCGTGCTCGCTCGGCGTGCTCAAGGGTTGCGGCGCTTACGACTGGCCCGTCGGTTGCATGAGACGCGGCGAGCAGTCGCTCCTCCGCATCCAAGAGAGCCATCGACGAGTATCGTTCGGAGCTCCGCGGGCGGAACACGCTCGTGCCATCTGCACGTCGGAACTCGGCGGGCGAGACCGCTAGTTCGGGCGGCGTGAGTTGCACTGAGCGTTCCTCGGCGGCATCCGTGATCATGCCGACGATCGCCTCGCGATCTTCCGTTGCGACGAAGCGCCATCCCATCGTCTGCCGCGCGGCTTCGGCGTACAGGTTCCAGCGACCCCACGTCGAGCGGCGTTCGCTCGCTGCCTCGACCACGCGCGTTGCGACCTGGGCCAGGATGCTGCGCGTGACGTCCTCCGCGCGCAACAGCATCGGCGCATCCTCTTCGCGGACGGTGTCACGCGCCCAAGCCGTCGCGTCGCGGCCGAGCAGACGACCGGCACGGGTACGCCACTCCTGCGTGAGGTCGGCAAGCGAACGGAGCTGCTTCTCCGGCCGGGTCGCGAGTGTCGCTTGCTGGCGCAGTCGGATGATCGTCACGCTCGAGGGAGCGCGGCCGCGCGCCGCTAAGTACTCGTCGATGAGCCGGTCCTTCTCGATGTCGATGTGCCGTGAGCGCGACGAGAACTCGGCGACGAGATGCTCTGGCACATGGGTGATCGCCCAGACAGGGTTGCGATCCGCTTCGCGATCGCGCCGCTCCCACCCGAGGCCGAGTGCACGTGTCAGGTGGTCGGCGAACACGGCGTTGTGCAACTCGGACAGCGCAACGGTCGCCGCGTGCAGCGGTCGCCCATCGAGCGAGCGCCATTTGCCGTCGAACACTGTGCGCACCTTGTTACTCACAACCACGTGTGTGTGCAACTGCGGATCACTCGCGCGTGAGTCGAAATGATCGAAAGCTGCGGCGATCAACCCGGTCACCTCGACCTGTGCAACGGCACCGTCGCGCCCCGCTTCGCCAGCGCGCGTGGCAGCAAGTTCGCGCTCCATGAAGGAGAGCACGTCGTCGACCGCCGTGTGATGTGCGTCGGCGATCTTCGCTTGGGTCTGGGCGTCGGCGATCGCCCAGAGAACGGATGCCGACTTCGGCAGCGAGAAGGTGAAGTCGTAGCCGGCCACCGCGCGGCGGCGGACAGGCGGTGTTGCTGCTGGTGCGTGGCTCGACGGACTGAACGGGGTACCCGCGCTTGGTTCGGAGGCCGCGTACTCGGGATAGGCGCGGCCGAGAGGCGTGCCCGTTCCGGGATCGCGGCCCATCCCCAGCAGCAACTCGAGTTGGGCCTCGGATACGCGCGACCCCGCCGCGATCCTCCCATCGGCAAGCGCTGGCAGCGCGCTTCCGAGCCACCGTCCGGGCGGTGTGCCGGCCTCGGCGTAGTAGCGGGTCAACGGCGTGGAGAGGGGCCGCTCGCCATCGGCCGCAGCGACGGTGCGGAGGAGGTACTTGTAGCCATCCCCCGCACTCATCACCCGCATCGACACCGACATCCGACGCCACCTCTCTCCCTGTGAGGGAGGTGCGCCAGCGTGCCCATGTCAGCGGCGCAGACCTTGATCTGCAAGACGTGTGGGCGCTGTTGGTACTGGCAGGTCGCCGGCGCCGGTCGGTTCCAACCTAGCCTCGGGAGTGGTGACGGGAGGCGCGATCGCGCCGGGGGATGAGTTGTCGCAAGGGGCGGTCGGCTTGCGCGCCGTCCCGATGGGCCTACGAGCCCGTGTTCCGCTCTAGCCACTGGTCGATGTCTGCCAGCTCGTCCCGGATCTTTTGCCGCTCTTGCGGCGTGAAACGTCTGACCTGCATTGCAATTACCGATTCAGCCGCGATCGGACTCAATCCAAACGTTCGCTGCACCGCGCTCCGCAGCTCCTGACCGTCACCCTGCACAGCCGAGCAGACCTCAACCAGTTCTGCGAGTCGACCCAGCACCTCGATGTACGCCGCGATGATCTCGCGACGCCCCATTGCACTTTGTCGTTCGTCTGACATGCGGCCACCCTACCTATGCGACAAACGGATCCTCGCTACCGGCGGCGCACTGAACGGGAGGCGACTGGTTCGTGACATTTCCGTCTGTCCGGGGGGTGGGCGGTCAAGAGTTCGGGGGCGTTGTGGCGCTGGTGAGCAGGACGAGGTGTGTTGCTTCCTCTGCGCCGAATCCGATGAGGGCGGAGCCGTTAGAGACCGTCTGGACGATGACGCGTGTCACTGTCCCGTCGTCGGCGACCTGCATGAAATTCACTACGGAGTCTGTCCCAGCTACCTCAGCGACAATCGGCAAGCCAGTCGCTTCAGTCGCTGACGCGATCTGGTCCGAGATCGAATCGGCCTCGGATGCCTGATCGGTGACCCACACGGCTGCGTACGGGGATGGATCATCCGCGCCTGAGGCGGTGCCCAAGAAGGCGCAGGACGGTGGCGGCGCATCGCCGAGGTCTTTGATCGAAGCGGGGACGTCTGCGGCTTTGAGTTCGCTGTCGACGTGGAATGTGTCGCTTTGGCTGATGACGGCGTCACTGAGCGACTCGGGGCAGGGCAGGAGCGCTGGCGCGCTTGTGCACGCCGACAACGCGGCGACGCAGGTTCCGGTGAGGGCGAACGCCACAATCGCTCTCTTCGCTGACTGCGCTACGCAGTTCGGTGCGTTGATTCTCAAGAGGTACTCGCTTTTCCTATGCTCTGCTGATTCCGATTGACCGACTCTGACGATCTCACTCCGTATGTTGCGTGACGCAGGGATTCCTTACGCGCGGAGACAACAGTTGGGTAACAGGCTGCTTCGAGGTACTCGTGTGGCGGTGCGGCCCTGAGTAGCGGTGCAACTGTCGAGTCGCTCGCAATGACAGCGTCCCTCAACGCGACAGCGTACGACGTGCAAGCGGATGGGGTCGTCTCCGTATGGTTATGCCGCTGCGGTGACGAGAAGCGACTCGCCCACTAACTCGGAGCGATCAGTCACGATCGCGGTTGAGCCGTCCACGACTTGAACGGTGGTTCCATCGGGGCCGACCAGCCGCATGCTCGTGTCTCCACAACCCGCGTACGAGTCGTCGGTTTCGGGGAAGGCGATTACGCATATCGATCCGACGTCCGTCGAGTTCGCGATGTAGTAAGTCGTTCCGGCGCCGTCAGAGCCAACCAATCGCGTGGAGTCGAAGTCGATGCTCGGCCAGCCGATGGTCCTAGAGGGAAGCTCATCTTGCACGGTGCGTTCAGATGACAGCTCGGGAGGCACGCCAGACGAGGCGGCGCAACTGGCGAGGCCGAGTGGGACGACAACCAGCAGCCCGGCAATCAACGCACGATACTTCATGGGCGCATGCTACGGGGCTGCCGCTGGCCGCGCAACACAAGCGCGCGGCTTCAGCGTCTGCCTGGCGGCGGGGCGATGTTCCTTCGTTGACTGTGTCATGTCACTGACACATTGTGTATCGTCGCGGTAATACAACTTGTTGTCAGGGAGTCGTCGATGGGAATTCTGTATCTGATCGCGCTCGCGCCGTTGGTTCTGGCGGCCGCCGCCGCCGCTGCAGGGTGGTTCATCACCGGGCGCCGCGTTGGGGTTCCGACGGGATCGACGCGAGTTCTGACCGTGGTGGCGACCGGTGCCGCACTCGTTGTGATGATCGGCTATTGGCTGCTGCAGACGCTTCCCTCGTTGGCGCCCGCAATGTCGTACGACCCGGACATTGCGATATCGCTGCGGTACCTGGTTCCGCTGATCGCGGGAGGGATAGCCCTCCTCGTTCTTGCATTTCCTGTGCGGGGCAGTGGGAGCCGGAGCGAGGGTGCTGAGCTCTCGCGGCGGACGGTGCTGACTTTCTCCCGGCCCTGGTGGTTTGTCGCGTTCGGGATCGCGCTGCTCCTCACCGTGACGGTCGCGTTGGCCGCCGGTTCCTTGTCGTCGCCCGATGAACAGGGCAGGTACACCCTCTACGTCGTCAGGGCAGGCACAGCCTCGGCGTCCACCACGATCTATGGCTGGCACTACTCGGTCCCGTGCCTCATCCTGCTCGCGACGCTGGTCGGGATCATGACCATCGATCTTGCACTGATCTCAAGGCCCGCCCTCGCCCTTGACCGCGATACGGATGTTGCCGTCCGCCGCGTACGCTCCCTCAACATCGTTCGCGTCGGCGCGGGAGCGGTACTGCTTCACCTCTCTGCCGTCCTCAGCTCACTCGCCGGAACATCCACCCTCCGCGCCGGAGTCGGTACCGGTGCGAGCACCGCAGGCGAGATCAACGTCGGCACGTCTTTCGCCGCGCTGACCCCTCTCCTCTACTGGGCCGGAGCGGTCGTCGGAGTAATCGGACTCGCCCTATGGTTCTCCGCACTGCTCTCCACCGTGCCGGCACCGGCGAACTCTCGACGCCGCGTGGAGGTCGGATGATCATCACCTTGTCCGCGTCCGGCGGACCACCGACCGATCAGGTTCGCGACCAGATCCGTGGGCTCATCACCACCGGGCAGCTGGCCGCCGGAGAAAGACTCCCGTCGGTCAGGCAACTCGCCACGGACTTGGATGTCGCTCCACGAACGATCGCGAAAGCGTACAAAGCGCTGGAGACTGAAGGAATTCTGGAGACCCGCATCGGCAGCGGAACACGCGTCGGAACGACGGCATCCCCCACCGCCCGCTCCGTCGTAGAAGCCGCACGGAAACTCGCCGCCGCCAGCCATCGCCAAGGCGTCGACCTCGACGAAGCCACCCGCGTACTTCGCGCGATCTGGTAGCACGACCAACCATCCAGTAGGGCGTCCCTCAGCGAGACACGATGGTGACGAGCAGTCGATCCCTGGGCCGAGGTGTTGCCGGTTGAAGTGCGCCGCGCGATTGGCTTGCGGTTGCTGCCGTCGAGAAGCATTGGCTAAATGGGTCTTAGCATCGCGCGGGGTGATTTGTTCGGACCGCTCTGTGCGGTCGCGTTCGTGCGCTACCTACCGCGATTGGCGCCGAGTGGGCGACGCGGACGCCGCGCGTGCCAGACGGCGAACCACAGGACGACACCAACCCCAGCAAGCGCGGCCACGATGGTCAGCAGACTGAAGGTCGCCGCGTCGAGGCAGAATGGTCGCCCACCGCACGCATCGGCGATGCGTTGCGCGTGGTCGGCGGCGATGAGCGCCTGCGCGTCTGCGACCGGCAGCGTCGCGGGCAGGATTCGGCGGGCCCAATCATTGAGCGGGGTGATTGTCGCGTCGGCGAGCAGGTACCACGCGCCTGCTGGGGCGTCCTCGACGAGCTGGCCTGGCGCGAGGTGCGCGAGCGTGCGCGCGAGGGCGGCGTCATCGTCGTAGCCAACGAACTGCGGGGCCCCGTCGTAGCCCGACACGCGGGCGGTGCCGACGAGTGCACCATCGCCGTCGTACCGCGCTGCCACCCAGTCGACCGGCTCTTTCACCGCCTCGTCAGTCGTCTGACCTGCACGGAACGCGTCGGTCCAGACGTACGCGGTATGCGGAACGTCGAACGCGCCATCACCGCACGCCAGGTCAACCAGGTCGGTGGCCGAATCACAGTCGAACAGCGTCGTGACCTCGTCGGGCACATCCCCCACCGCTGCCGCGTGGGCGGCGAAGGGCGCCACGGCCACCATCAACGCCATCAGCACGACCGCTATGGCACGCCGCATCCGTTTCCTTCCCCAGTGGAGCTGATGTTAGCGATCCCCTGGGCTCTCACCCGGCGAGCGTTGCGGGATCGTGACGACTCGGTCCTCACGCGACAACGAAGTCGCTACACCGGATTCTTCTGCTGACGGAGGAACGTGGCGATGGTTCGTACCCCGACTCTCCGGCTTGCCGTGTGCAGGAGTGTTGGGTGTGAGCTACGTTCGGGGTCACACATGGTCACCACCTTCGTTGTCATGCCAGCCGTCGTATACCGGTCCATCAAGGCCGGACCCGGACGGTGAATGAATCGCCAAGCGAAACGGGAATCATAATGAAACGAAGAGGTTTCTTGGTATCGGGCGCAGTACGTCACGACGGACTGCGGCTGACAGCTTGAGCAAGCGATCGTGGACAAACGTCCGGCAAGCACCCTCCTGGGCGCTTGTCCCGATCGGCTTGGCAATCATCGTTGGTTGCGCGGCCTGCTCAGGCCCTGGCGCATCCCCAACTCCCACGGCCAGCAGCTTTCTCTCGTCGGAGGAGGACGTGCAGGAACTCATGCATGACTGCATGGCTACCGCAGGTTGGGACGGCGTCTTGCAAAGCAACGAGGTCTACGACTACACGTACAGCGAGGAGCAACGCACCGCGTTCGAGGCGGCGTCCACTGCTTGTGTCGAACAAATCGGCGGCAACCTCCCGGTTGAGCGAACCGATGCTGAGTGGCACGAGCTCTACGACTTCTACATCACCTCACGACAATGTATTCAAGACTTCGGGATCGACACGCCGCCAGCGCCTTCGTTCACCGCCTGGAAGGAATCCGGCTACGAGTGGAGCCCCTACGCGGCGGTCATCCCTACTACCGACCAGTTCGAAGAATTGATAAAGACCTGCCCGCAAACCCCAGATGGCTGAGGAAAACCCTATGTTGGGTCCTGATCGGCTGCGATTGAGCGAGCGAAGATTGTGCTGGCTGACACGATTTCGACATGGGTCGGCCATGCCAGCGAGTAGGGCCGACCCCCTCGAATGCGTTGTCGCTGTTCTTGGCCTCACGGAATAGCGCGAGCACGAGCGGACGACTCCGTTCGCGGCTGTCGTTGGCCGTGCTCCAGAGCAGTCCCTTCATCACGATGAGGAGAAGAGCCACCGCGGTGCTGAGTATCGCGCCAGCGGTTAGCCACACCCAGATCCGTCCCGGCCAGCCCGCGGCGACCAGACCGACGTATGCGATGCCCATGAGTGCGGTCGCCACCCAGCAACTGCCGATCATGACGTCCGATGTGATCTGAGACGCCCTCGCCGGTGCCGAACTCGACGACAGCGACGTGGTTGCCGCCGCGGCGTGCATCCGTGTGACCGGCGACCCGCGCCAGTTGCGCATCAATCAGGCGCTCGCCGCTCATGATCTCTCCGTCGGATCGCACGACAGCATGGAAGCCGAAGGAATCTGCTCGTGACTTCGGGTCAGCTAGTGGGGCTTGGGCAGGCGCTCTCCAACTCCTCCAGGCGATCGATCACCAGCTCTGTTGGTACCCCTTCGTAGGGTCCCCACCTTCGGCCGGTGTCCAACCATGTTGCGAAGGACGGGGCGGTGATCACTGGAATCCCCTCGTTCGCAAGGCAGTCGGACTGCTTGAGAAGCTCACCGAAGAAGCTCTCCCAGTGGTCAGTTGTCCAATCAGGTTCCTCGTTGGCGCCGATGGCTTCTATGCACGCGTCGTTAGCTGTACGGAACGGACCTGCCTGCGCGTCGGTGAAGGAAAAGCCGTACGACCCGTCCTCGTCCACCGCAGATGGCTCCCACCCACTCTCGATCATGCAGTCGTTGTAGTCACTGATCTCCTTGGACGCTGGTGTTGCGGTGACGCTGGGAACGGGCTCGCTCGGGGCTTGCGCACACGAGGGAACTACCACGACTGAGGTACAGAGAGTCCCGAAAACGACTAGACCGAGCAAGACCCGGGGCCGGTGACGCACGCTGGTGAAGGAGTTTCGGGTCATGCGCGGTAGGTGGAACCGGCGCTGCAACCGTCCGACGGCGCATCATCGATGTAGCCGTCAGCGGCGAGAGGGACTCTCACGACTAGGGCCAACGCGATCGTCACCGCGCGACTGCCCTTCTTCTCAAATTCATCTTCTTCTCTCACATGCTGTTCGATGGTCAATCGTCGACTCTTCCTGGCGATTCGTCGAGTCTGAAGCGTGGGCTGTGCCCCTATTTTCATGTTGTCCGACTAGCGAAATCCTTACCCGCCACACCAAACGTCCCGATGACGAAACCCGCGGGCCCGCCGTGACCCTGAAAGGTTGGACCGCGAACGTCAACTCAGGATGCAAGCGGGCCTCACCGGTGAAGCCTCGTCGTGACCCAGGCCGAGTGGGGGGGAAGGGATTGACCAGGAAGGGCATTTTCGGATTCGAGTCGTTGGCCGAGTCACTGAACCGAGGAGGGCGGCATTTCAATCGGATCATCCGCATGAGCCTCTGGCGCGAGGTGCGGTTGCCCACAGATTTGATGTGCGGGCGTAAGGGAGGGTGCGTGTTCGTCAATACTCATGTGACGGGTCTTGACGGTGAGGTGGTGCGCCCTGGATCGCGACGAGTTCAACACGATCTTCGCCGCGCACTATGTGCGCGTCGTCAGGTACGTGGAACGCCGGACCGGCGATCACGGTATCGCGGAGGAGATCGCCGCGGAGACGTTTTTGGTGGCGTGGTCGAAGCGGGACCGGGCGGACATCACCCTGCCGTGGTTGTACCGCACTGCCGCCCACAAGATCGGGGACTTCTACAAACGGTCACGCCGCAAACGGGCCGCGGAGGGAGCGCTGGTCCGGCTCGTGGAGGAGCCACCCGTCGGAGTGTCGACGCTAGATCGGTTGGCGCTCACAGCAGCGATGAAGGCATTGGCGAGCCGAGAGCGGGAGGTACTCATGCTCACATATTGGGAGGGTTTGACAGCCCGCGAGGTCGGCGAGGTGATCGGTGCCAGCGAGTCCGCGGTCTGGGTCGCACTCACCCGCGCCCGAGCCAAGCTGCGTACTGGGCTCAGCGAGAGCATCCCGGTCGTGCGAGGTGGTAACCATGCGATTCGATGATGACGAGCTCGGTGCACTGTTGCGCCGCCTCGACCCCGCCCTCACCCCCGAGGACACCCCGCTGACGGTCGCACAGGTGGTGTTGCGGGACCGGATCACCGGCGCGGTGGCGCCGGCTCCGGCGCGTCGACGCTCACCGCTCCTGTGGTGGAGCGCAGTCATTCCGGCGCTGGCGACTGTCGTGGTTGCGCTCGTAGTGGTCTTCTCGCTGGTCTCGGTACCGCGAGCGGTCGCGCTCACCCCCACCCCGGTCACCTTCACCGACACCGGGCAGACCGCGAAGGACGTGCTCGCCTTGGCACAACACGCTCTTGTGTCCGACGGGTCGCCAGCGGACCCGCAACGGGAGAGCACCGCGACCGGCTGGTACCTGCAGATCGACGAGCATCAGGGAGAAACCACGGTGGCGATCAGCCCGCAAGTCACCACTCTCCGGTGGGAACCCGACCAGTCCGGGCACGTAACCGTTGTCGCCGGCACTCCCTACTGGGCGGACGGATCGGACAACCCCATCCCACCCGCCGACGCCCCATCCGCCGGGACCTTCATATCGGATATGACGATCCCCGCCGGCGCCTTCGGTGCCCCCACCGTCGACCCGCCCGGGGCAACCGAAGCGGAGATGTCCGCATGGCTGATGACCCTCGGGCTCCCCGCCGATGCTGACGCCGCGGACCTCATCGACACCATCAACCTCGCCATGTCCTACTGGACAATGACCAACCAGCAGCACGCGGTCCTGCTGGACCTCCTCCTGAACCGGGACGACGTCGAGGTCGCCGGCACCGGTACCGACCGCGCCGGACGCCCCGTGATCGGCATCACGGCCGACTCGACCCGCTTCCCCGGCACCCGCCGACTCCTCCTGATCGCCACCGACACCGGCCGCATCGTTGCGGAAGAAGTTCTCCGCACAACCGCGGAAGGCAAACTGCCTGCCGGGTCCGTCATCTCCTACACACTCTGGGGACTCCCCACCACCTGAAACACCGCACCATCCGCGCCGTCCTGACGACCGCGATCCTCCTCAGCATTGCGCCGATCGCAACGCACGCCGACACCCTGGACCCGTGGATCACCACCCGCGTTGCAGACCGTACTCGGGGGCGAAGCCCCTCGACGACCACGCCGCTTACTGGCCCGACGTGACCATGACCGTGACCATCTCCGACCCGCGGCGGGGAGCGGTCGGCACCGGGCCGACGACACGGTTCGGTTCGGGTCACCCCGGGCGTGTGTGAGCACGGTCCTCGAGGAAGCGTCGGGGCGCGTGCGCGGACGGCCCCGCCGACTCTGGGAACGAGTATCTCGGCGAGCACGTGGGCGAGCGTGGGGGCCATCATTGCGTTGCCCACCGGCAATGTCCATCGCCAGCAGCAGACCGCGTCGCCGACAGGCCCGGTGGATCTTCGCGATCAGCCACCCCGGGATCGGCCCGGCCCGGGCTCGAGGTCCTAGGCGAATTTCGCTATGGATGACGAGGTGGCCGCTGTCCATGATGCCTATTGATCGAAGTCGCGGGCATCTTGAACTACCTGTCGCGGCAGGTGTTTCGCCAGCAGCGCTCGGCGGAGGAGTCGGCGAGGTGCGACTTGTTCTTGCTCTCGGTCATGCCTGGCAGCTATCAGAAGACGCTGGTCGGTGTCCGGATCCATGGGCACCCGCAGCACTTCACGTGACGGCTCCCCGCAATGCGTACACCGGGTGCCAGCACCGTGACATGGTCTGCGCAGCGGCGAGACGCGAGCCCTGGTGACCCGTCCCGATATTGAGCTGTCCAGTTGGTCAAGTTGGTGGGACGCCTCCTAGTTAGTAGATCGGGTCAGGCTCGGGGCAAGCCTTCAGCGCGGTTGCCAGCTCGCTGGGAGCGAGCTCCGAATACGGGTCCCAGACCTCGCTTGAATTCGAGCGGCGGTGCTCAATGTAGACCTGAAGCGACGGGGTTTCCCCGGGCGTCGAGAAGTTCTTTTCCTCCAGGCATGACAACGCGATGAGCAAGCCGTCGTACACCGTCGAGTAGTCAGCGTCAGTCCACTCCCGGTACTTGAGGTCCGAGTTGCAGGCGTCCTCGTCCGCCACGTAGCGTTCCAGCTGTTCGTTCGGGAACTCCGCCTGGACACCGCCCGAAGGGCTTACGAATACCGTCCACCCATGCGCGCGAAGACACTTGGCCATCGCGGTATCCGCGTCGGCTTCGCTCGTCACCGTGACGGCCGCGCTCGACGGCGCCGGGGACGCTTCCCCTCGCGGATGCGACGCGCACCCCGTGATGCAGCACCCCAGCACCAGCAGGGACAATGCCACGACGGAAGCCCTTAGTTTGAGCAAGTAACTGCCGCCGCGGTCATCTTGACAGTCATGTCCGACCCGTTCGCATCATCCCGCGCTCTCTGTGGCTCCGAGTGAGCCTCATCGGCACATTGTGCACCGGCTCCGAGACCAAGACCAGCAACTGAAGTTGCTTTCACCGACAACAATCTCACATTGCCTGCGCCCTGCTAGGGAAACACGAAACACGCCGTCGGTTGTCGGACCGACTACATCCGTCGGCTGAGACCGATCTGGCGCCCCGTTCAGCCACAACCGACGACGCCGCCCGGCGAGCAGCCAACGCGCTGAGCATCTTAGCCATCGGCCACGAGTGTGGATTGCGCCCTTCATCTGCGCCTCGGGGTCGATCTCGGTTCACCTGCCACTGAGGCACTTCGTTGCATGACGTCAGGAATCGAGCTCTGCGGAAACTGACCGGGTGAGGTCCGAGAGAGTTTGAGGTCAAGTGAGGATGAGCGAGAGTGAACATGCGCTGCGCCGGCGAGATGCTGCCAGGTCTCTGGGACTAGCCTTGCGCGTGCTTCGTCAAGGTAAGGGCTTGTCGCAAGAGCAAGTCGCTAACGACGCGGCTCGGTTGTCGGTCTATGCGTACGGCTGTCTGGAGCGAGGTCGGGCACCGTCTGGCGGAATCGCCGATCCCACAATGGACACACTCCTCCGCGTCTTCACAGCGCTCGACATCGAACCGCCTCATCTGCCCAAAGATGGATCTGCCGCGCGGATCAGTGACAGGGGGTAGTCCGGCCGTCACCGCAGCGACCGGTCGAACTGGCTTGGACTAGGGCGATCGGGCCGTAGCGGCGCCGGAACCGCCCGCTCCCGCCAATCACCGACTTGGACTTGCAGCGGTTCGCGCTTGCGACGCTTCGGGATCGATCGGAAAGGAATAGTGGCATGCGTCAATGTAATGATCGACGCGACAGACTTTTAGTGGCATCCGCGGGAGGGTGCGAGAGGGATTCATGAAATCAGGTGTGCTTGCATCTCACCGCCAAGGTCGTGTCAGATGGCTGTGGTTCGGCGGCCTCGGATTCGTTGTCATTGCGACAACGCTTGGCGTGGGGTGGGCTGCGGCGTCGGTGTTGACGCCCGCGGCTGACCCGTTGGAAGCAACGGATTTCACCTATGTGTCGGTGGCGACGGGTGAGGTGGGCTCGAGCATCAGTTTGAACACGGTGGCAGAGTGGTCGCCGGTGCCGGTCGGTTCGAACCTGGCTTCGGGGGTGGTGACGGGGGTCGCGGTCGCGCCGGGGGATGAGGTGTCGCAAGGGGCGGTGCTGTATCGGGTGAATGAGCGTCCGGTGGTGGTGGCGCAGGGCGATGTGCCGGCGTTCCGGGCGATCGGGGCGGGGACGGAGGGCGCCGATGTGGCGCAGCTGCAGGGCATGCTGACCACGCTCGGCTTTTACCGCGGGGTGGGAGATGGGCGTGCCGGTGCGGGGACGGTCGCTGCGGTGAAGGCGTGGCAGAAGGCGTCGGGGGTACCGCAGACCGGGGTGGTGGACGCGGGGGATGTGATCTTCGTACCGTCGCTGCCGACCCGGGTGTCCCTCGATGGTGAGGTGATCGCTCGTGGCAAGAGTGTCGCCGGGGGTGAGGAAGTGGTGCGTGCGTTGCCGGCGTCGCCGGTGTTCACGGTGCCGGTCACGGACGGGCAGGCGGGGATGATGCCGACCGGCACCCGGGTCGAGATCACCTCACCCGAAGGCGCCGTGTGGAAGGGTTTCGTCCTCGACCAGGTCAGGGATGAGCAGACCGGGACCGTGATCGTCAGCCTCCAGGGCGCGGATGGCGGGGTGATCTGCGGTGCCGACTGCGGGCAGGTGCCCGTGGCGGGGCAGGCGTTGCTGGGATCGCGGATCGTGACGGTGGAGCCGGTGGCCGGCCTGGTGGTGCCCTCGGCAGCATTGGTGACCGGTGCCGACGGTCAGGTCGCGGTGATCGCCGAGACTGGTGAACGAATCCCCGTCAATGTGGCCGCGTCGGCACGGGGAATGAGCGTGATCGACGGGGTGGCCGAGGGCACCCGGGTGCGGGTGCCGGCATCTGAGTCCGCGCCGTGACCCTCGCCGCCATCGAATCACGGGCCGGCGCGGTGGGTGCCGCGCCGGTGCTTGAGGCGCGGGATGTGGTGTTCGAGTACGTGCCGGGGGTGCGGGTGCTGGACGGGTGGTCAGCAGTGTTCCCGGCCGGGTCGATGACGGCGCTGACCGGCCCCTCGGGACGGGGGAAGTCGACCCTGCTGTACCTGTTGGGGGTGATGCTGCACCCGCAACATGGCGAGATCCTTGTCGACGGGGTGCCCGTGAGCAGCCTGCGGGATGCGGCACGGGCGCGGCTGCGGGCGGACCTGTTCGGGTTCGTGTTCCAGGATGCCGCGCTGGATCAGACCCGGACCGTGCTCGACAACGTTACCGAGACCGCCCTGTACCGGGGGCAGTCGCGCGCCGCGGCGCGGGATGCCGCGCTCGGACTGCTGGACCGGTTCGGGGTGGATGTCCCGCCGGGCCGCAAACCGGGACAGGTATCGGGTGGGCAGGCGCAGCGGATCGCGCTGTGCCGGGCGCTGCTGAACGCCCCCCGGGTGCTGCTCGCCGACGAACCCACCGGCAACCTCGACCCGACCACCAGCAGCCTCGTCGTCGACGCGCTCCGCGATCACGCCAGCACCGGCGCCGCCGTGATCGTCGTCACCCACTCCCCCGACGTCGCCGCCGCCTGCGACCGGGAGATCCGACTGTGAACCCGGTCGCCGTGGTCCGGGAAGCGGTCGCGTCCGCCCGGTCGCAACCGGTCGCGTCGACCCTGACCGTGCTGATTGTCGCCGGGATGATCGTCGCGGTGATGCTCACCACCGGCCGCACCGTCGCCGCCGAACAGTCCGTGCTATCCACCATCGACTCCGCCGGGACCCGCTCGATCACAGTCCGCGCCGAAGACGGGGCCGGGGTGACCAGCGACGTGATGGACCGGATCGCCGGAGTCGAGGGCATCGAATGGGCCGCCGGGTTCTCCTCCGCGATCGACGCCACGAACACGCTGATCCCAGACGGTACCCGCGTCCCGGTCCGCTACGCCTACGGCACACGCCTGGACCGGCTCGGCGTCCCCACCGCCTCGCCCGTCCCCGGACAACTCGCCTACGCCTCCGCCACCGCACTGCAGCAACTCGGGCTGCCCGATGTCGCCGGCAGCGTCACGCTCACCACCGGCGCCGACTACGCCCTCGCCGGGCGCCTCACCACCCCCGACTTCCTGGCCGGATTCGAACCCGTCGTACTCATCCCGCAACCCGACCCCACCGGTTCCGAGACCATCAACATCCTCGTCGTCACCGCCACCCGCCCCGACCTCGTCGCCCCCGTCAGCGACGCCGTGCTGTCCCTCCTCGCCGCCGAAGACCCCACCAAGATCACCGTGCAAACCAGCGAAGCCCTCGCCCAACTCCGCGCCCTCATCCAAGGACAACTCGGATCATCCTCCCGCGGCCTCGTACTCCTCATGCTCGCCATCACCGGCACCCTCGTCGCGATCATCCTCTACGGACTCGTCATGATGCGCCGCAAAGACTTCGGCCGCCGCCGCGCCCTCGGCGCCACCCGAAGCCTCATCATCGGACTCCTCCTCACCCAAACCGCGCTCCTCGCCCTCACCGGCACCATCCTCGGCAACACCACCGCCATCACCGTGCTCCTCGCCACCGGCGCGCCCCTCCCCGGGCCCGGATTCCTCACCGCAGCAAGCATCCTCGCCACCGCGACCGCCACCCTCGCCGCACTCATCCCCGCCCTCGCCGCCAGCCGCCGCGAACCCATCCGCGAACTCCGCGTCCCATAGGACGTCGACACCCCAGCTTTGCTGGCAAGAGCGGCCACGACGACCTGCCCGAACAACGTCCTGCGGAGTTCCATGGCCAATCCGCCTCTTAGCCCTGCCGATCTGAATCTGCCCCACGGAGCCCATCGACATCTCCTGGGCAGCCGCGACGGCACACTCGGTCGATCACCGAGAGGTTCCCTTCAGCGCGACTGCGGTCACCGCAGACGCAAGCCCGAGTGGCGGGTCGACGGTGGGAAGAGGAACGCGGTTGGGCGTGGTGACGCAATGACGGGGGCGGGTGTGGACGTCGAAGACCCGGCAGGTTGACCTCCTCCCCTCAGTTCGACTACGCCGGAACCGTCGGCACGCCAGTGAAGGCTCACCCCTCCGCGAGTTACACCACGTCCCGCATGTCCGGTCCACCGGGCGGAGGGGTCCGGGCGCGGCGTATCAAGGACGGGAGGCGTGCCATCCAACGAGGCGGGGTCGATACTGCTGACTTCGCCTTGGCTCGGCGGACGCCATCGACCATCGACACCACCTGGTTGTTGGATTTCGGGGATCATCCATGAGTATTCACAGATTCGGGTTTGGTTGGACAATTTCCTTTGCTGCGGACATGTGCATTTCAAGGCATGTCAACAGAGAGTGATGGGCAATGGACGACAGTGAGCTTAGGGCGGCGTTGCATGAGGCAGCGCCCCAGGTCCGCGTGCCGGCAGACCTTGGGTCCCACCGGGCGCGGATCCTCGCCGAGGCGCGAGCGCGGCGTCGGCGCGGATGGAGGATTTGGGGCGCGAGCGCCGCGGCCTCCATCGTGCTGGTCGGTGCGGGATCGGTTGCGATGGCGGGTGGAGGGACGGAGACACCTTGGGGCTGGGTCGCCGACAACGTCTTCTCGATCGACCAGCTAGATGGATCGGCATGCTTCCAAGGGTTTCTAGTGAAGTGGGACGGTCTAGCGGAAGACGATCCGATCGTTCGGGAGGCGAAGTCGTTCGTGAGCAGCATTGACCTCGAGAGCCTCGATACCGCGCAAGCGGAAGCGAGCCTCCGCGAGGCCAACGCGCAGGCGACGGACGGCGATGGCGATGTCAGTCCGATGATTCTCAGCGATGCGCAGATCAAGCAGTACGCGCTCAACCAGCTGGTCGCCGAGATGCTCTGGGATGATCTTGAAGCTCACGGGCACAAGATTTGGCCGGGCCACGAGGTCAGCCTCGCGTCTCAAACTTCGGACTGCCGTTAATGAGGGCGCGGAACCGTAATGCGGGTGCCTTCGAAGATCTCCTCCGCCGGAACGAAGGCGACCTCGCGCGCTACTTTCAGCGTCGCCTTGTCAACGGAGCCGACGCCGCTGAGGCCTTCGGAGAGTTGCTCCTCCTTGCATGGAAGCTCAGAAAGAGAATCCCTGACGACCCTGAGCAGGCGCGAATGTGGCTCTTTGTCACCGCACGGAACGTCATGCTGAACTCACGCCGATCCCTTGCGCGACGATCCGCGGCCGTTCAACGGCTCGTAGATGACATGCGCGCGCAGAACGCGACCATCCCATCGGACAACCTCTCATCCGAGCTCCGGGAAGCACTCGAGGCCCTCAACGATGACGACGCAGAACTCGTCCGCCTCGTCTACTGGGACGGGCTCCGCTCCCACGAAGCGGCCGCAATCCTCCGCATCAATCCCTCCACCGCACGATCCCGGCTCGCCCGAACGATGCAACAACTGCGCGCACTGCTTGGATCTGACGTCGAAGGACCCGCCCCGCCCGCACGCGATGAACTCCAGCCCGAAGCGACAGCTGCCCCCGCCGTCATCGTCACCGCAACGGCGGCGGCTGCGCGGTCGGTTTCACGTCGGTCGTAGCTACCGGCAACTCCCTGCCCCCCCCCCCCGCCGGTCCTCAACGCGACAGCTCGCATCTCGCAACATGTCAGCTCTCCCTGTGTTGCGACCACCGGCGCCCCCAGTCACGGGGTTCTCGGACTACCGTGTGTTGCATGATAGCGTGTCACGCATGATACCGGATGTTAGTGCGCAGCTGCGGAAGGGCGTCGCTGAGTACTGCATCCTGGGGTCGCTGTCTCGTGAGCCGATGTACGGCTGGCAACTGGCTGACGCGCTTGCGAAGCCGGGCGTGATCGCGAGTATCGGCACCCTGTATCCGATCCTCACCCGGTTGCGGGAGCGCGGCCTGATCGTCGCGTTCGAGCAGGAGTCCGGTGCGGGTCCAGTGCGCAAGTATTACCGTCTGACTCCCGCCGGGGACCGGGAGCTGGAGAGTTTTCGACAGCAGTGGGCGCCGTTCGTGCGAGCGGTGACCGACATAGTGGAAGGAGTCGGCGATGCCGAGAACTGACTTGCCCAACGAAGCGCATGCCTATCTGCGTCGCCTCGATGAGGCGCTGGTCGGCGTCCCCGACGAGACCGCCGCAGAGATCCGCGCCGGCATCGTGGAGGAGTTCGCTGGTCTGGATCGGACGGCCGCCCAGGAGCGAATCGCGCAACTCGGTGACCCGGCGTTCATCGCGGCGGAGGCACGCAACGAGGTCGCCGCCGACCCCGCCCCGCGCAAGTCCGCCCTGCAATCGCGGGGGTACATCATCACCGCCGGCCTGGCGGTCGCGGTCGGTATCTACGTGATCCCGCTGATGGGTGCGGTCATCGGGTACCTGATGGTGTGGTTCTCGCCCGCCTGGAAACGATCGGAGAAGCTGATCGCACCGGCCATCCCCCTCATGGCCGGTGTGGTCACGGCGGCCTACTTAGTGCTGGCCACCACATTCTCGACGAACGGAACGGGCTCCCTCATCGGCGGATTCGGCGCGGCCGGCAGTGACGGGGCCACCGGTGGGCTCGCCCTACTGTTCACGCCCCTCGTGACCTTCAACGTGCTGTTCGTCATCTCCATCGTGAACGCCGCCGTTGGCGTCTGGCTTCTCATCCGGGCGCTCCGACGCGCATAGCGGTCGCTCAGCGGGCCTCGATTGTGCCGGTGACAACCGGCGCTCAAGACTGATCTAGGCGGTGGCGCTCAACTCTTCAACTTCAGGAGTGGGCACGCGCGACATCGACCGTGAGGACGATCAGCACTCGTTCTCAAGTGACAGGAGTGACCAGATGGACCCCGGCGCGTCAGCCTCGCGCTGAAGAATGACGTACTCAGTCTGAGGGTGGTTCGAGACCCAGCGCCGCGCGTCCTCGAGCGACATTGTCTCGTCCGTTACCTCGTCCCCGTTCTTCTCCGACCAGTAGTTTGCGAACTGAACGCGGTATTCCATCACAGGCTCACGGTATCCGAGGGTTGGGGCGGATGCCGGTCCGCTATCGGGCGCAATTGTGGCGCTTTCGGTCTTCGCCCCGCCGCTAGGGTTGCGGCATGCAGAGTCGCAGGAAGACGTGGTTGTTCGGTGGTATCGCGCTGATTGTCTGTGGTGTTCTTAGCGTCCTGCGAGACTCGATTTCCCTCTTCCCGGCCGCTGGTCTCCTCGTCAGCATCAGCGTGATGGCGGACGTCGTCTGGGCGATCGGTGTGATGGTCTTCGCGATCGGATTCGGCCGAGAGGGCAGCGTCGTCGCCCGCAAGCCGCTCGGCGTCACGGCGATGTGTCTGGTCGCAGTCTGGCCACTGGTCTCGGCGATCGTGTCTACAGCGCTTTCAACGGTGCTCCCGGTCCCTGATGAGCGGTGGCTGATGTGGGGGTACGCGGGGGCCTTGATTCCGTTTGCTGCGGGTCTGATCGCGAGTGTGGAGATCGCTCGTGCGGGAGTCGTTCCGTCGCCGTGGAAATGGGCGCCCATGGTGGCGCTGGGCCTCGCGACGCTGGCATGGCTGCTGCCCCAACTGCTGACCGTCGGAGCGGGCGCATCGGACGCTGCGAACCTCGTCCCGTTATTCTCCGGGTTGGGGACGTTGAGTGTGTTGGTGTCGACGTTCGGGCTGGGGATCGTCGCGACCGTGCTGGCTACTCGCAATCGCTCCGGCGTGGTTGAGATCTATACTTCACAGCCAACTGAGTCCACACCCTCGCTTTGAGTGGAGCGTCGCCTTCGAATCAGCGCATTCGCCCATCGGGCGACGCCCGAGAGCGGGTCCCTCAATGGTCCCCATTGGGTGTTCGAAGATCTGCTCGAGCGGCGCAGGTCAGCCCACAGTGACGGCCCGAGCCTCAGGCTCGGGCCGAGTCCTCGCGCCGCATGCGGCGATAGCGGCTCTCGTCGGCGGCGAACACACCGCAGTACACGGCGCCGACCAACAGAGAGACTCCGCCCACCAATAGGAAGCCGGTGCCAGCGAGGGATCTGAAGTCGGTCAGCATTCCGGCAACGAACATCAATCCGCCCCCGACGACGCAGAGCAAGGCGCCCCATCGCAATCCACCGAGGATCACCTGCCACGCCCGTGCCATACCGCCATCTTGCCAGCGTCACCGTTTGATGTCACGGCTATCACCCGCCGCCCGGAGACCGGTCAGTCGGCGCGATATCAGTGCCCCTGGTCGGCGCGCGTGACGTAGGTCAGGAGCGGTAGTCCCGCCGGAGAGGCAAACGACGCCGCAATATCCGCGAGCGGCGCGCGCACGAACGGCAGAAATGAGTCCCGGCCCCACGAGCGGTCAGAGAACAAGGCCTCACGGTCGTCCCAGCGTAGAGCCGGCCGCTCGTCGATGTCCAGGACCGAGACCCCCACAGGCTGGTTCCTCGGCGCGAACGAGCGCCCGCCGGCTCCCGGCCGCGCGAGATCGATCATCAGCGCTCGTAGCGCGTCGTCTCGGTGGCTGAACACCGCTATGTCCGTCGACGTGCCGCGGCTCCAGGACCGGAATGCCCACCGCTCCCCCTTCGGCTCGATGTACCGGCCCGTCTCCATGTCGGACCACCCGAACTGCCCGTCGCGGGAGAACGGCTTCTCCAGGTAGCCCCACCGGGCGTGGC
>NZ_JBFUMV010000021.1:0-71303 GCF_054049175.1 Microbacterium sp. P5_E9
GTTCCCCAGTCAACGTCGGTACCCATGTGGGATCTCAGGCGGAGACTTGATCGCCACCTGATCCGGACACCCCTGGCGGGGGCACTTGCAGACAGACGTATTTCCAGCCGTTTGCGTTCAAGGGAGCTCGATTGGGTTCTGGTTGCATCACCCCACCGACTGTCGGCACGATCCGTCTCCCACCTTCGTTCCCGCACATCCAGACTTGTCGGATTGCTGGGTGACCTTCCGATCGGTCCGCGCGCGCTTTCGGACGCGGTCTTGGACTCGTTTGACCTTTTCGCTGTGCCTGACAAATCGTGGTCGGACTCGATCGGTGTGCAACCGTCCCGGGTAGCCGTGGAACCGTGGGGAAGTACGGTGACCGACCCGAACCTTCTCACTGCCACTCCATACGCGCACGACTGCTTTGCTCTGGTAGGGAGCGCCTACCCGGAACGTGTCGCCTTGGCCGAGAGGCTTGCCATGAGTCATCGACTCGTCACATTCGGGGACTGGCCAGCGATACCAAATACATCCAATCACCCGCCATTAGGGAGGGTGGAGACAATTTGGCGCCTTCGATCGATGCGAGCCGCAGTTCTGAACATCCATCATCCGCAGTTCGTTGAAGGGCTCAACCCTCAATTCTTTGACTTCGCAGCCTGCGCCGTACCCCAGCTCGTCATTTACGCGCACGAACCACTTGTCGCTCAAATGCCGCTGGGCAATCAGAGCGCCTTCAGTCTCGAACTCGCCGTCGACAGTGACGCACTATTCGAGTCAACGAAGTGGTCAACCGACCATGTGCGCCGAGACTACCTCTTCCGCAACACAGTAGAGAGACTTGTGAATCGATGATTGCCATCGCATGTATTACCTTCGGCCATACAACTGAGGATGTCGAGCGGTGCCTGTCCACTGCGCTCGCCCTGAGTGAAAACGATCCTCGAATGCGAGTGATCACGGTCGATGACTCAAGCGGGTCGGCACCTCAGCCGAGGATGATTCCAGGATTTACCACGCCATCTCGCCGCGGTTTCGCAGCGACCGTTCAGTACATCGTCGAGGTAATTGCGCCGGACTGTGAACGCCTCGTCCTCGTCAATCCTGACGCCGAAGCGGACGTCGAAACGTTAGTGGCCCTTGCAGCATCGACCGACGTCGTCACCGTACCGACAATCATTTCGACCACCGACAGAGCATTCATGGAGAATGTCCGGCCCTCCACCACTGGTTCGAGAGAGATCCGGAACCTCTTGTTCGGAGAACGCAGACGAGCATTTATACTCAAACCCGCTTCAACCGAGCAGAGGGTGAATTGCCCGCCTTTCGCGCCCTCCGGCGCAATCATCAGCGTTGATGCGCATGCCTTGCGGCGAACGCCTTTACGGGCCGAGATGTTTTGGCTCGAGTTCTCCGACTGGGTGCTTCGTAGGAACGCAGAAGGCCTCACTACCGAGCTCTGTGTCCTGCCCAACGAATCGCGACATGTCGGCGCGTCGACGTCCGTCAAGTATCCAATGAGCGTCGCAGCAAGTCAGGCTCGCGCGAAAGTGTGTTTCATACGCGACTACGGCAGTTGGACGGCCCGTACTTTCGCCCCAGTTGCAGTACTGAGCCGTTCACTCCGATTTGCTGCTCGCCGCCGTTCGATCTCATCAGGCGTTTTCGTATTTCAAGCCGCCATGGGCTGGAAGAGTTGGATGGTAAACGCATGAGAGTGGTTGTCTCAGACGCCTACAGCACGAGTAACGTCGGCGACGGAGAACTCGTTCGCCTAACGGTCGGATCCGTCGCGAAGCGCTTTAGCGTGTCGCCGGTAGTGCTCGCAACGGATCCTGACTCATTCGGTGAATTAAAGGGGCAACCGGTCGAGTACATCTTCAAACCGCTATCGCGCCAGGAGTGGCGCACACGAGGACCAATTGGTCGTATAGCCTGGCTCGGGCGGGAGACGATCGCCATCGCGTCCATTCTCATCGTCCCAAAACTCCCAATCGGATCGCGCCGAAGGTTCGTCAGGGGTGTGCAACGCCTTGTCGTTAGGCCTTGGCTAACTGCCATCGCGGAAGCGGATCTCTTGGTGGGTGTCGGCGGTGGCTATATCGGCGACAAGTATCTACGCGAGTCACTCATTACTCTCTGGTGCTTTCGGTTCGCAACGGCAATTGGCGTTAGTGTCGAAACGATGCCGCTGTCCGTAAGTTCGGCCGAGTCACGCGTGCTACAACGGGCGCTAAAGAACACTCGCGGTGTGAGGTGGCGGAGTCGCGAAGAGCGAACGCATCGTACGTTGCGATCGCTGGACCTGACATCCGACCTAGTGCCAGACCTTGCATGGCTCAACGCGGGTGAGTTGATCCCGACGACGGAAGCTCGCGAGGGCGTTGCTGTCGCGCCGGTCGGTTCCTCGTTCTACTCCGACTCCGGCTCAACCCCGCACTCCTGGACACTACTCGAGCCGATAGTGGCGGGGTTGCCGACGGGGTCATCCGTTCGTCTGATTCCCATGCATCGCTGGGACCCGAAGCTCGGTGACGGCGAGGACGACCGTGCGTGCGCATCCTTGGCATCTCTTGTCTCCAATGTGCGCCCTGATCTGGTCGTCAAGATTGTCACCGCCCGAACGTACGAAGACGTTCGACGCGCCATGCGCGAGAGCGAGTATGCGATCTGTGAGCGGTTGCATGCCGCACTGGCAGCCACAACAACCGCGACGCCTGTCGTCATTCTGGGTTATGAACCGAAACACCGAGGAGTGATGGGTTTGGCAGGTCTTGAGGATCTCTGCAATGAAGACCTAACTGCAATTCATTCATATTCCACGGACCAACTGACACTTGCGGGCTCTTCGCAGCGCCAGTGCGTGGAAGAGGCGGTGATGATCTAATGCGCGTAATGCACATGAACAAGTTCGCGTATTCCAAGGGTGGCGCGGAGGAATACATGCTCCAATTAGCAACCAAGCAAGTAGCTGCGGGCGATGACGTTGCGATATTTGGTGCGCGTGCGGACGAATTAAGAATCGACGGCATCGCGGGCTTTTCATATGATGTCGTCGACTTTCACGCCGCCCAAGGCAAGCGCAAACTGACTGCAGCAAGGGAAGTACTGTGGTCGTCACGGTCGCAACGAGCCCTTGAGTCTGCCGCCAGCCGCTTTCGGCCAGACGTCATCCATCTTCACAACTATGCACATCAACTGAGCTCCTCGGTCATTGCCACCGCCCGCGCAATGAAGGTTCCAGTGGTGAATACTGCTCACGACTACAAGCTTGTCTGTCCGGCATATGTCGCCGTGGTTCAAGGAGCTGATTGCTTCGCCTGCGCGCGCCACCTGTCCCCGAAGCTTCTCATCAAACGCTGCCATCACTCGGACCTCGCGTGGTCAGCTCTAGTTGCAGCTGAAGCCGGAATTGTTCGGTCACGGCGACTTACCCCCGATGTAGTACTCGCACCATCGGAATTCATGGCGGAAGCACTCCGGAGCAGTTGGCTCGCGGACACAAACGTTCGCGTTATACGCAATCCAGCAACTGCGACCGGATTGACTTGGGTTGGCGGCGGACCAATGCTTTACGTTGGGCGACTCTCCCGGGAGAAGGGGGTCGCCAGGATCATCGAGGCCTGTGTTGCTGCTGGCGTCCCGCTCTCGATAGCGGGAGACGGACCACTCCGCAGCGAACTCGAAGCGCTCGCGGGCGATGCCGACGTGCGCTTTCATGGCCACGTCTCATTCGACGCATTGGCGGAGTTGAGGCGCACATGCAGGGCCCAAGTCATTCCAAGCGAATGGCCCGAAAACGCCCCGTTGTCGGCACTCGAGGCAGCAGTAGACGGTGTCCCGATTGTTGCAACGTCACGCGGGGGCGTGCCTGAGTTGGCTTCGATCGGTGCTCGGATGTCGCTCGTGAGCGAAGTGACCAAGGACTCGATCGTCGCTGGGTTGAAGTCGCTGGACGAATCGTTCGGTGATCTGGACCGCTTCCGCGCCAACGTTGCTTGGGATACCCATCTAGACCTCGTTGGGGCGGCGTACGAAGGAGTTATCCGGTGAAGATTGCACAACTCGGAGCACGAAGCATCCCGGCGCAGCACGGTGGGCTCGAGGTGGTTGTTGAGGGCCTCGCGCTGGGTCTTATCGAACTGGGCCATGAGGTCACCGTTTTTGTCGGTGAAAGCGGGGCAGAACTGGCGGGAATTCAGATCGAACTTTCACGATCGGTTCGCGGAAAGTACACCCACACCGCCTCGCAGTTGATAAATGACCTGTGGAAACTGCGACGCGCGGACTTTGATGTTGTCCACATACACGGTGTCGGTCCGGCCTTCATCCTGCTGCTTGCACCATTCTTCGGCTTCCGTAGTGTGGCTGTCGTGACGGCGCACGGGATTGACTGGGAACGAAAGAAGTGGCCACGCGCGGCGGCCGCGATCTTCCGTACCGTCTCTCGGAGTGCGATTAAACGAGCCGCGGCTGTTTCGGCCGTATCCAGGTCAACTGCGGTGGAATTGGGCCGAGAAATCGACCAAGACGTGGCAGTAATCGAGAACGGAATCTCTATTCCGGGGCTCCCGGAGAAGGCCCCACTCGATCTACCTGCGCGATACGTAGTGTGCATGTCGCGGTTAACCCCCGAGAAGAACGTCGAACGTATCCTGGATGCGTACACAGACGAAGTAGAGAGCCACCTCGGACCTCTAGTGGTGGTTGGAAGTGGAGTCGGTTCCTACGCAGGCGACTACGAAGCCAGCTTGCGAGCTCGATCTAGCTCCCGCGTCATCTGGGTCGGTTCACTTCCCCGTCCTGATGCACTGGCCGTCGTACGTGATGCGTCCGCCTACATTTCGATGTCCAAGCTGGAGGCYCAGCCAATGGCAGTCCTCGAAGCGTTAGCTCTCGGGGTCCCGCTCGTACTATCCGACATTGCGGCGCACCGCGAGATTGGTGGCGATCGCGCTGTTTACGCAGACCCCGATTCGTCGGACGTACTTGAACGCGCCCTACTTAACCTTTCAGCGACGGCTAGCGGCCCGTCGCGTACGGGCAGCTTGCCCCCAATCAGGGATTGGGGCGAAGTCGCCGCGCGCTACGAGGCCTGGTATCGGCAGACCCTTGGGCTTGCGAATGAATCGACGGCACGCGCGGCATCTCGGGCTGACTGATCAACAACAGCACCGCTACGACTGCGATGTAATCCAACCAATTGCGTCTCTTCCGCTCGCTCGCGGCAGACGACCGCACCCCGGACCGCGACTCGAAAGGACAAGCAAGTGAAGGGAATTATCCTCGCCGGCGGTTCCGGCACCCGCCTCCACCCCATCACCCTCGGCATCTCGAAGCAGTTGGTCCCGGTGTACGACAAGCCGATGGTCTACTACCCGCTGTCGACGCTGATGCTCGCAGGCATCCGAGACATTTTGATCATCACGACCCCCCACGACGCGGAGCAGTTCGAGCGACTGCTTGGTGATGGATCACAGTTCGGAGTGAACCTGACCTTTGCGCGGCAGCCGTCGCCGGATGGGCTCGCTCAGGCGTTTACGATCGGCGCCGACTTCATCGGCGACGAGAAGGTCGCGCTCGTGCTCGGCGACAACCTGCTCTATGGCCCCGGGTTGGGGACGCAGCTGAAGCGCTACGCCGATGTGGACGGCGGGGCGATCTTCGCGTACTGGGTCGCCGAGCCATCCGCCTACGGCGTCGTCGAGTTCGACGATGCCGGGCGCGCGATCTCACTCGAAGAGAAGCCGGAGGTGCCGAAGAGCAACTACGCGGTTCCCGGCCTGTACTTCTACGACAACGATGTGGTCGACATCGCCCGCAGCCTGGCTCCGAGCCCCCGCGGGGAGTACGAGATCACGGACGTCAACCGGGCGTACCTGGCTCGCGGGAAGCTACAGGTCGAGGTGCTCCCCCGTGGCACCGCGTGGCTCGATACCGGGACCTTCGATCAGATGACAGACGCCGGCGATTACGTGCGCACGATCGAGCGACGCACGGGATTGCGGATCGGCGCTCCCGAAGAGATCGGCTGGCGGCAGGGCTTCCTCACGGATGACGAGCTGCGCGTTCGGGCGGAGAAGCTCGTGAAATCGGGGTACGGAAAGTACCTGCTCGACACACTGGAGAGGGGCATCTGATGGGCAAGCTCTTGGTCACCGGCGGCGCCGGGTTCATCGGCTCGAATTTTGTGCACCACGTCATCGAGCACACCGATCACCACGTCACGGTGCTCGATGCGCTCACTTATGCGGGGAATGTGGCTTCGCTGCTCGGGCTCCCCCCAGACCGGCTCACGTTCGTGCAGGGAGACATCACCGACGCACCCCTCGTCGACGAGCTGTTCGGCAACGTGGATGCGGTCGTGCATTACGCCGCGGAATCGCACAATGACAACTCGCTGCACGACCCGCGTCCGTTCCTCGAAACCAACATCGTCGGCACCTACACACTGCTCGAAGCGGCACGCAAGCATGACCGCCGCTTGCATCACATCTCCACCGACGAGGTGTATGGCGACCTCGAACTCGACGACCCTGCCCGGTTCACCGAGAACACGCCGTATAACCCCTCGTCGCCGTATTCGTCCACCAAGGCAGGGTCGGATCTGCTGGTGCGGGCGTGGGTGCGCTCCTTCGGCGTGCGGGCGACCATCAGCAACTGCTCGAACAATTACGGCCCGTACCAGCACGTCGAGAAGTTCATCCCACGTCAGATCACGAACGTGGTGCGCGGCATCCGCCCGAAGCTTTATGGCGCCGGCGAGAACGTGCGCGATTGGATCCACGCCGACGACCACTCCTCCGCCGTGCTCACCATCCTCGACAAGGGCAAGATCGGTGAGACCTACCTGATCGGCGCCGACGGCGAGAAGAACAACAAAGACGTCGTCGAGCTGATCCTCACGCTCATGGGCCAGCCCGCGGATGCGTACGACCACGTCACCGACCGCGCGGGGCATGACATGCGCTACGCCATCGACTCCACCAAACTTCGCTCCGAGCTCGGATGGGCCCCGACCTATGGAGACTTTGAAGCCGGGCTCGCGGCGACCATTCAGTGGTACCAGGACAACGAGTCGTGGTGGGCACCCTCGAAAGACGGCGTTGAAGCGTTCTACGCCACGAAGGGCCAGTAGCCGTGACGGAGTTCGGCAAGGCTTTGGCGCGCGCGGAAACACCCATTCCTGGGCTGGTGGTCTTCGATCTGCCGGTGCACGGCGACAGCCGCGGCTGGTTCAAGGAGAACTGGCAGCGCGAGAAGATGCTCGCCTTAGGGTTGCCCGACTTCGGTCCGGTGCAGAACAACATCTCGTTCAATGACCAGGCCGGGACGACCCGCGGGATCCACGCTGAACCGTGGGACAAGTGGGTGTCGGTCGCCACCGGGCGCATCTTCGGCGCCTGGGTGGACCTTCGTGAAGGGCCAACCTTCGGAGCCGTCTACACCACCGAACTCAACCCATCGCGCGCCATCTTCGTTCCGCGCGGCGTCGGCAATTCGTATCAGACCCTCGAACCCGACACGGCGTACACCTACCTCGTCAACGACCATTGGTCGCCCGACGCCGCGTACTCCTTCCTAAACCTCGGTGATGAGACCACAGCGATCCAGTGGCCCATCCCTCTGTCAGACGTCGAGATCTCCCCCAAGGATCTCGCTCATCCGCGACTGAGCGAAGTCATCCCGGTCCCGTCCCGCAAGACCCTCGTCGTCGGGGCGAACGGGCAGCTCGGACTCGCTCTGCGGGCAGAGTTCGGCCTGGCATCGCACCTCGAGTACGCCACTCGTGCCGACCTCGACATCACCGGTCCGTCGCTGGCTTCGGCTCGCCGCTGGCGCGACTACGACACGATCATCAACGCCTCCGCGTACACGGCCGTCGACACCGCCGAGACACCGGACGGCCGCCGGGATGCCTGGGCTGCGAACGCCAGCGCGGTCGCAGCCCTCGCAGCCATCGCGACCGCGAACGGGATCACCCTCGTTCACATCTCGAGCGATTACGTCTTCGATGGAGCGCTCGAACGCGCCTACCGGGAGACCGACGCGCTCTGCCCGCTCGGCGTGTACGGGCAGACCAAGGCCTCCGGCGACGCCGCTGCCGCGACCGCGCCGCGCCACTACGTGATCCGCACCTCGTGGGTCATCGGCGAGGGGCGCAACTTCGTCCGGACGATGGCGTCGCTGGCCGAACGCGGCATCGATCCCCGGGTGGTCGACGACCAGACGGGGCGCCTCACGTTCACCACCGACCTCGCCCGCGGCATTCGTCACCTGATCGAGACGCGACCTGCCTACGGGACCTACAACCTCACGGGCGCCGGGCAGCCGACCACGTGGGCGGACATCGCACGACGCGTGTTCGAACTCACCGGCCACGACCCGGAAAGAGTGACCGGCGTCACGACCGCGGAGTACTTCGCATCGGCGACCGCGGCGGTAGCGCCGCGCCCGCACAACAGCCTGCTCGACCTCGGCAAGATCGAGGCCTCCGGCTTCAAGGTCGAGGACGTGGAGAAGTCGCTCCTTTCCTACCTTCGACAGTGATACACCCGATCTTCGATACCAGCGAAGCTGGCTAATACTTCAATGCGAAACGGAGCTCTCTGCTGGTAATTGAGGTGCCGTCCCACCTGGCTACCGACCAAGTCATCCCGCTCTAGGTGCGAGGAGTCATATGCGTCTCTCCGTCATCGGTTGCGGATACCTGGGAGCCGTTCATGCTGCCGCGATGGCTTCGATCGGCCACGATGTCGTCGGCGTCGACCTCGACGAGCGCAAGATCGCGATGCTCACTMGAGGGGAGGCGCCGTTCTTCGAACCCGGCTTGCCCGAGATCCTCACCGAAGGGATCGCGTCGGGGCGACTGCGGTTCACGACCGACATGGCCGAGGTCCACGGCGCAGACGTGCACTTCGTCGTTGTCGGCACTCCCCAGCAGAAGGACGGATGCGCCGCCGACCTCACCTACGTCAACGCCGCGATCGATGGCCTGATGCCGTTCCTACGGGCGGGTGACATCGTCGCCGGAAAGTCAACCGTGCCGGTAGGCACTGCTGCTGGCCTGGCCGAGCGGGTGAGTAACACGGGCGCAACCCTGGTATGGAACCCCGAGTTCCTGCGGGAAGGGTGGGCTGTGCGAGACACGGTCGATCCCGATCGGCTTGTCGCCGGCGTGCCAGGTGGCGACGAGGGCGATCGGGCCGCCGACATCCTGCGACGCGTCTACCACCCAGCGATCGCGAAGCAGACGCCCCTCATCGTCACCGACTATGCGACTGCGGAGCTCGTCAAGGTGGCGGCCAACGCGTTCCTCGCCACGAAGATCTCCTTCATCAACGCGATGGCCGAGATCGCCGAGGTGACCGGTGCTGATGTGACTGTGCTCGCCGATGCGATCGGCCACGACGGACGCATTGGCCGCCGCTTTCTTGGCGCCGGCATCGGCTTCGGAGGCGGATGCCTGCCGAAGGACATTCGCGCCTTCTCCGCCCGCGCCGAGGAGCTCGGGCGAGGAGAGTCGGTTGCTTTCCTTCGCGAAGTCGACGCGATCAACCTCCGTCGCCGGGATCGCGCCGCGCAACTGGTGGTCGAGGCCCTCGACGGAGACGTCGTTCAGAAGCGCATCACGGTTCTGGGCGCCGCGTTCAAGCCGCACAGCGACGACGTCCGCGACTCACCCGCACTCGACGTGGCTGTGCGACTGCACGGTCTGGGTGCGGTAGTCACGGTGACCGACCCAGCCGCCATCGCGAATGCCTCACGGGTTCGCCCTCAACTCACCTACGTCGAAGAACGGGACGAAGCGCTGCGCGGAGCGGACGCGGTGATCGTCGTCACCGAGTGGGACGAGTACCGACGTGAACTCGACCCGGTCTACGCAGCATCGCTGACGACTGGACGCATCGTCGTCGACGGGCGCAACTGCCTTGATGCCGCCGCGTGGCGCCGGGCGGGCTGGACGTACTACGGGATGGGGCGACCATGAATCGGGTATCGCTCACCCCTGTAGCGTGACTGAGGGGGTATGAGGACATGGCAGATGCTGACGCGGTCGAACTCCGGCTCGTAGAAGCGGTCGAGCTGGCCACCGCCTGGGTTGCCGACATAGCCCGAATTCGCGACATCCGCCTTCTCGTGATCAAGGGGGACGCCTTAAACCGCCAGGGTTTGAGAAAACGGCGCCTATCGAGCGATGTCGATGTGCTCGTCGACCCGGGCGATTTCACAGAACTGTGCGCGGCGATCGAACGGGCGGGGTGGACCCCTCGCGAGCAGACACTTGTCGGAGCCGTTTGGAGCCCTCACTCCGTGAGCTTCACCGCAGACGACTGGCCCTGTGACATCGACGTGCACCGCTGCTATCCGGGCCTTCTCACAGATGAAGCGCAGGCGTTCGAAACGCTATGGAGCAGTCGCACGCAGATACGGTTCGCGGGTCAGCCCGTGGAAGTGCCGAGCCGGGCCGGCAGTGCGATCCTGCTCGCACTTCATTGCCTTCGCGACGGCCTCTCTCAGCCCAGGTACCGCGATGAACTGGAGGGACTTCTCGCGACGCCGTTCACCGATCGTGAGTTGGCGGAGATCGTGAAGATTGCGGATGACGCCGGAGCTCTCGGCACCCTCACCGACGTGCTTCAGCGACTGGGGATCCGCCCAGACTCCATCCCGCCGGTGATGGAGTCCGAGGAGCTTCGCGCCTGGCGAGCGCGAGTCGATGCTGATTCGCGCGGGGCCTATTTCTGGTTGGTGCTGCTGCGACGAACACCCTGGCCGAGAAAAGCGAGCGTCCTTCTTCAGTCCGCGTGGCCGACGCGTCGAGACCTCATCATTGCGCACCCGAACATGCCCGACACCGTACGAGGGCGAACTCGGGCGCGCCTCGAGCGCATCCCCGCGGGCCTCCGAGGGCTGCCGACCGCACTTCATGCCCTGACCCGCAGAAGGTGATACGAAGCAGGTCGTTGCAGTCGCATACCCGCGTCGATGATCAGGTGTCGTCGAGTCGGCGCTGCCGCGACCACTCCAGGAACACGACGATCAGCAGTCCGATGCACGCGCCGGTGAGGTTCGCGACGATGTCCATGACACTCGGAACGCGTCGCGCAAGCACCAGGGCCTGAAGCGACTCAATGGCGACAGTGGTGACCAACGCGATCGGCAGGATCAGGTAGCGCTGCGTCAGGATAAGCGCGAGCAACACCCCGAATGGTGCAAACAGCAGGATGTTCGCCCCGAATTCGATCCGCGCGTAGGTCGCCCACGGAATCACATGGGTTAGCCCGCGTAGGAACGATCCGGCCGGGTCGTCGACGCGCGACGGCCAGAGCCCGATCAGGGCGAGGACGGCGGCGTAGACGATGAGGGCTGTGCGGGCGACCTGCCTGGTGCGGCCCTTTGCGCGGGGCGCGGGCGACGGTCTCGGCAGGATGCCGAGCTCATCGCGGGCAGCATCGAGAGGATCTCGATGTGCAACTGGGTGAATGGCGCCGCCCGACGCAGGCATCGAGGGTGGAAGGGGCGGTCTCGGCGGAACGTCGCCGCCCGGACGAGCGGCATCCGCCTGCTGGTCGGGTGCGAGCGGATCCACACTGGCCTCCCGTTGTCGGGCGCCGCGACGATGCCGCGCGTTTCAGGCGAGCATAACCGAGAGGCGCGCCGGAGCATTGCGCGACGGCGCCATCGGGCGCTGAGTTACAGCCAGGTAAATCCTCACCCCCCGCGGTGAAGATGACGCAACACAACTGTTACGTTGGAACTGTCAGCGACGCATCTCCTGCGTCGCTGTTCTCTTGCTCCGCACACGCTCCATTCTTCACGCGCCCCTGTCCTCTAACGGGTGGCGCAGCCGAATTCCCTGGGGGAAAACTCATGTACGAAGCTACATCTGACCTCAACGGCGCCGACCGCAAGCCGGGCCTCAGCCGTCGCCAGCTCGTGAAGGCCGGCGCCTGGGCAGCGCCTGCGATCGCGATCACGATCGCGACACCCGCAGCGTCAGCTTCTGGAAACATCGTCGCAGTCTCCGGCTACAACCAGACGCAGGTCACCGCAGAAAAGAAGATCACGGGCATCTCGGTGTCCATTACAAACTCGGGACCTCTCACGCCGAGCGGAACCATCACAATCACCCTCCTCGCCGAGGACGGGACGGTCGTCACCAAGGGAGCGTGGAACGGCGGGAGTGGCAGCATAAACACCGGCGCGATTTCCCAGGGCACCACCGTGTTCGTCGGCTTCGGCGACTTCAACACCAAGCCTCTGACTGCCGGGACGTATAAATTCCGGGTGACGTTCACGCCCAGCGGGGGGCAGGCAGTCTCCCGGGACAGTGGCACCTTCACTGTCGCCTGATAGCCCGGAGTAGTAGATGGAACTGCGTGACTACCTGAGGATCCTTCGGGCGCACTGGCTCGGCATCCTGCTGTTCACGCTGCTGGGGATCGGTGCGGCCTGGGGCTGGAGCGCCATGCAAGCGCGCGTCTACACAGCCTCGACGAGCGGTTATGTGAATGCCACCAGCGCTAGCGGCGACGCCGGCTCGCGCCTCGTCGGAAATCAGCTCGCGCAGAGCGTGGTCAAGTCGTACATCGACATCGGCGGCTGGCGGTCGGTCGCCGAGTACGTGATCGACGACCTGGGCCTCGAGACCACGCCCGAGGCCCTGGTCGGGCGGGTCGGCGTCACGAATCCGATCGACACGGTCATCATCCGGGTGTCGGCGGATGCCTCGTCGCCGGCTGAGGCGCGTGATCTCGCGGAGTCGTGGGTGCGCGGGATGCAGAACGAGATCGACGAACTCGAAGACAACGGGGCCGGAGGCACCGGAGCGGTCACCCTCGTGGCCGGCGACTCCGCGCGCCTGCCCACCGCCCCGTCGTCGCCGAACACTCGCCTCAACCTGATCCTCGGCGCCCTCATCGGCCTGGCACTCGGCATCGGCTATGCCGTCCTCCGGCACGTGCTCGACCAGCGGGTGCGGCATCCGCGCGATATCGAACGCGAGACCGGCGTCTCGGTCATCGGCACCCTGCCCGAGTCGAAAGACCTCATCAGCGAGCGCAAGGTGCTCACCTTCAGCGGGCGGCAGGACTCTGCGACCCCTGTGGCCGAGGCCACCCGCGAGCTGCGGACCAACCTCCGGTTCGTCGACATCGACAAGCCCCCGCGCGCGATCGTCGTGACGAGCCCGATCCCCGGCGACGGCAAGTCCACCATCGCCGCCAATCTCGCCATGAGCCTCGCCGCGGCCGGCGAGAACGTCGTGCTGATCGACGCCGACCTGCGCCGCCCCATGGTCGCCGAACTCTTCGGCCTTCCGGCTGGCGGCGGACTGACCGACCTGCTCACCGATCGCGCCGAGATCACCGATGTGATGCACACGATAGGCACGACGGGAAAGCTGCTGGTCATCACGGCCGGCAAGATCCCGCCGAACCCGAGCGAAGTTGTGGGCTCGCAGCGCATGCGCGAGCTGATCGCCAACCTGTCGAAGCACGCCTACGTGATCATCGACAGCCCTCCGCTGCTGCCGGTCACCGACGCGGCGATCCTCGCGACGAGCGCCGACGGCGCGATCCTCGTGGTGTCGGCCGGCAAGACCACCTACGACATGATGAACAAGGCGCTGCTCAACCTCGAGAAGGTCAGTGCTCGCGCGCTCGGAGTCGTGCTCAACAAGGTGCCCCGCCGCGGCGGCAGCGCCTACTACGGCTACCAGTACCAGGGCGAGTACACCGCGCGTGCACCCGAACCGCAGAAGGCATCCCCCGCTTCGACGCGCTGACCACACCGGTTGCCACCGATCACGATTCACATGAACCCGAGCCCCCTCCCCCGCCCCGCCCGCATCGCCGGCACCGTCGTCGTGGCGGCCCTCGCGGGCGGGATGGTGCTCGCGATCCTGGCCCTCGCCTGGATCGGGGTGCGCGGTGCCCTCGCCGCCGACCATCTCCTCACCGCCCGCGCCGAAGCCCAGAGCGTGGTCGAGCAGATCAGCGACCCCGCGACCGTCTCCGACACGATCGCCACGATCGCTGACGAGACCACCGCCGCACGAGCACTCACGAGCGACGCGGTGTGGCAGTCCGCCGAGCTGGTCCCCTGGCTCGGTCCGCAGCTCGCCGCCGTCTCGACACTGGCGGCCGCCGCCGACGACGTCGCCGGCAAAGCCCTCACCCCGCTGTCGCAGGTCGCTTCCACCCTCACCCCCGCCGCCATGAAGCCGCAGGACGGCCGCATCGAGCTGTCGGGCTTCATTGCGGTGCAGGATGCCGCGGCCTCTGCATCCGAGGGGATCACCGGTGCTGCCGACTCGGTCACGAAGATCAACGAGGCCGCGCTCGTCGCCCCGCTGCGTGACGTCGTCGCCGAGGTTAGTAAGACCCTCGACCAGGCCGAAGCGGCGACGGATGCCCTGGCCCGTGCATCCGTCCTGCTGCCGGCGATGCTGGGCGCCGATGGCCCGCGCAATTACCTGGTGCTGTTCCAGAACAACGCGGAATCGCGGTCGCTCGGCGGGATCGCCGGTGCGATGGTCTTGATCCACACGGACGGCGGATCGATGCAGCTCGTGGCGACGGATGCCGGAAACGACTTCGCAAAGGCCGACGCGTCGGTGCTGCCGCTCGGTGGCGAGATCACGGCCATCTATGGCCAGCGACCCGGGCAGTGGATGCAGAATGTCACCCAGGTCCCGGACTTCTCCGTCACGGCCGCGCTCGCTCGCGAGCACTGGGCGCGAAAGCACGGAGTGCAGGTCGACGGGGTGATTGCCACAGACCCCGTGGCACTCGCGTACATTCTGGCCGCGACCGGCCCGGTAACCCTGCCGAGCGGCGACACCGTGACATCTGAGAACGCCGTGCAGCTCCTGCTGAACGAGGTGTATCTGCGCTACACCGATACGAAACAGCAGGATCGGTTCTTCGCCGACGCGACCACATCGATCTTCACCGCGCTGACCGATGGCCGCGCGAATCCGGGCGCCCTCCTCACCGCACTGGCGAAGGCCGGAGACGAACGGCGCCTGCTCCTGTGGAGCGCGCACCCCGAGGACCAGCAGGTGCTCGCCGCCACGACGCTCGCAGGCGGGCTGCCCGTCACCGATGCCACGACGTCATCATTTGGCGTCTTTCTGAACGACGGCACCGGCGCGAAGATGGATTTCTATCAATCGGTCGAGACCTCGGTGGCGTGGGATTCGTGCACGCTCAACAGCGCCGGCCTGGCCAGTGGTGACGCAACGCTCAGCGTCACACTCACGAACAACGCCCCCGCCGATGCGGCGAATCTTCCCGACTATCTCACCGCGGCCGGCTGGTGGGGAGTCCCCCCAGGGAGCATCCGCACTGTGGGGTATCTGTACCTCCCCAAGGGGTTCGAGCTCGTCGACGCGCAGCTCACCGGCGGCACGGGCTTCGGCGGCGGCCCGCACGACGGGCGCCAGGTGCTGAGCTATGAGACGACGCTCGCTCCGGGTGAGTCGGCGACGGCGACGATCGTCGCCCGGACTACGTCGCCGAGCGGTGCGAACCTCGTTGCATGGGCGACGCCGACAGTTAACGCAGACGTAACGCGCGAAGTTGCCCCTTGCCTGTGAGTATCCCTATGCTCAGGTCAAGGGCACCGTCGCTTCGGATCTGAAGATCCGGACACGATGCCTTTTGCATGACCGCACCAGGGCACTTCCGTTCCATCCGAACCACAGCTCTCGCGCACCACGTTCCATCCGCAACACCGTTCCTCCCCCTCCTTGCACCACTCGGCGCCTAAACGGCCTTGCACGAAAGCGAACGACCACCATGAAGCACTCGATCCGTAAATCCATCGCGGTCGCAGCTCTCGTTGCGGCCTCGGCCATCGCGCTGCCCACCGCAGCCTCAGCAGCAACCATCTACCCGGACGCACTCGCCTGCAGTGCCTCGCCGACGACTCTCGCCCCCGGCGCGACCACCACGTTCTCGTGCGACGACGAGACGTTCGCTCCAGGCGAGACCATCACGATCACGATCGAAGGCGCGACCAGCGCTGACATCGGCTTCGTGAAGTTCGCCACCACCTCGAGCGGTTCCGCGACGGCCACCTCCACCGGCGCTCTCGCGGGTCTTTCGGTCACCTTCCCGAGCAACGCCTCCGGTGTGTACAACATCACGGCATCCTCTGAGGGATCCGCTGGTGGCACCGCTTCGGTGACGGTCACCACGACCGGCTCCGGCAGCGGCGGCGGAACCCTGCCCTCGACCGGCATCGACAGCAGCTCGCTCCTCGGCCTCTGGGTCGGCGGCGGCGCGCTCATCCTGGTCGGTGGCTCCCTTGCCGTCGCGACCACGGTTCGCCGCAACCGCAAGCAGTCTGCCGGCATCTGATCCGCAGCAACAGCATGAAGGGAGCTCCTGGCCGGTAGGCCGGGGGCTCCCTTCAGTTGTGTGGGGGGTGGACGACGTTTCGTCTCGCTTCGCTCGCTCAACGACCGGTGGGTTCTGCGGGGGGCGTACGGACGTTTCGTCTCGCTTCGCTCGCTCAACGACCGGTGGGGCGAACGGCGGCGGACCGGGCTCGCACGCTCGGGTAGCGTGAGAGCGTGCCCGACGAGACCGCTCCCCGCCCGCTGTGGCGTCGCATCACGGGGAGCGGCTGGTTTCAGCTCGTCGCCGCGCTCGTCATCACGGGACTCGTCCTGAGCTTCGTCGCGAAGCCCTTCTGGGTGCCGTCCGGGTCGATGGAGGCCACCCTCGAGCCCGGCGACCGTGTGCTCGTCAACCGTCTCGCCTACCTCGGCGCCGAGCCGAGCGTCGGCGACATCGTCGTGTTCGACGCCGACGCCACCTGGAACATCGAGCCGTCGCCCGCCAACCCCATCAAAGACGTGCTGCGCTGGATCGGCGAAGTCACCGGGTTCGGGCCCACGAGCGCCCACACCCTCATCAAGCGCGTCTTGGGCACGCCCGGTCAGACCGTCGAGTGCTGCACGGATGCCGGGCAGCTCGTCATCGACGGCGAACCCCGTGACGAGCCCTACGTCACGAACGACCTGCCCTTCGAGCCCGGCACGCTGGACTGCACGACCACCCCGCGATCGTCGCGGTGCTTCGACCCCGTCGAAGTCCCGGCCGGCTCGCTGTTGATGCTCGGCGACAATCGCGCCAACTCCGCGGACTCCGCGGTCTACTGCCGCGGCGACGCCCCCGCGCCGGACTGCTGGCGCTGGGCGAAAGACGACACCGTGGTCGGCAAGGCCGTGCTGCTCTTCTGGCCCCTCACCCGCTGGACCGTGCTGTAACCGGAGCGTAATCAGCATCCGCCACAATGTGGTCAATGGGTGATCGCACGACGGACAGTCGAGCGACGTTCCTCCCCTGTCCCTATCGGCGATTTCAGGAGGACGACGTGAGCAGCGACATCCAGCACCCGAAGAAGACCATCGACCGGCGCACGCTGCTCAAAGCCGGCGCGTGGGCTGCACCGGTCATCGTTCTCTCCACCGCCGCACCGGCAGCAGCCGCCAGCGGGACCACGACCGGAAAGCTCGATTTCACGAATGTCAGCTACTACTGGGCCTACGGCCCCGGCGGCGTGGTGGGGCTGACGGCGAACACGACAGTCGGGTTCAAGCACGGCGGGACGGGGACGATCACTTCCATCCTGCTGATGGTGCAGATCAACAATGCCAACGGCACATATCTTGTCGGCGGCAAGCCCGCGATTGTGCTCGGCGCGCCAGGATGGACGGTGTCTCAGGTCGGCACCACGATCCTCGACCGGCACCGCGTGCCATGGATTCAGTACAGCTTCCTGTGGACGGGAACGCTCGTGCCCATCGGCTACACCGCGCTTCTCGAGGCGACAGTCCCCCTGGCCGAGGCCCACCCGAACGGCCCGCCTGCGGGCAGCAAGTGGTTGGTGATCGCGTCGGCCCCGAGTGAGCCGAACGTGAAGCCCGCAGCGCAGGCGGGCAACGGGCGCGAGTTCGTGGACCGCGGGCCCGTCACTCCCTAACCGAGCGGCTCACCCGCGCAGGGCTGGAACACCGCCTTCACGAACGCAAGCGACTGGTACACGTACTGATAGCCCCACTGCGCGATCGTGGCGGGCTGCTCAGCCGCGACGACCACGAAGTGTCCCGGATAGCACTTGTCGAACAGATACCGCGTGCGCGCCACATGCGTCGTGGACGTCACGACGATCACCGACGGGCTCGCCTGCTCGGTCATCATCAGCACCTCGCCGCGCGTGGTGAACGGGTCGGCGACCTCGCAGGTGACGCCCGGCTCCTGGCAGAGTGCGATGTCGTCGGCCGTCTGGCCGCGCTCCGGCTGCACCGAGATCACAATGCGCTCGGCGAGACCCTCGTCGCGCAGGCGCTCGGCGAGCGCGAGGCGCGCATCCGACGGCGGTCCGAGCACCATCACCGCCTCGCTCTTCGGCACGTCATCCACAGTGGGAAAGACGTACAGCGGCAGGCCGATCAGCACGAAGAGCCAGAGCGCCGCGAGCATCGTGAGGGCGACCACCCGGAACCGGCGCATTGCACCTCTCACCGATCAGGCGCTGGTCTGCTCCGCGGCGGCGGGCGCGGCATCCGTCGTCGCCTGCGCGGTGATGAGGATCGGCAGGTGGTCGCTCAGTCCCTGCGGGAGGGTCTTGACCTTGTCGATGGTGAAGCCGACCGACGTCGCGAAGTCGTAGTGCCCGCGGAAGAAGCGGTAGGCCGTGTAGGTGTGCGCGTCGCTCATGCTGAGCTCGTAGCCCTGCTCGCGCACCTTCTGGCCGAGGTTCTCCTTGAACACCGGATAGTTGTAGTCGCCGACCATCAGGGTCGGCAGGTGTCGGCCGAGCAGTTCGAGCTCGCTGAGCGCGGTGCGGATCTGGTGGCGGCGCAGCGAGTTGAGCGCGGTGAGCGGCGCGGCATGGAAGGACGCGACGATGATGTCGCGGTTCTCGTCGATGTCGTGCAGGCGCACGCCCAGGATCCGCTCCTCGGCGGGCTTGAGCATGCGGTCGTGCAGCGACTTCTTGAGGCCGAGCGCCTTCACGTCGACGACGCGGAACGTGTTCTCGCGGTAGTACACGGCGAGGCCCAGGCGATTGCGCTGGGTCGAGTGGGCGAGTCGCAAACCGCCGATGGATTCCGGGATGTCGGAGGTGTCGGCCTCTTGCAGGCACAGGGCATCCGCACCATGGGTCTCGACCAGCTGTGCGAGCTCGCGGGCGGCGCGATGCTTGCGAAGGTTGTACGAGATCACCCTCATGCCGACTCCTTTGTGTCGCGTGCCACGCTAATGGCCGACGCCAGCCTACGGCGGAAGCGTGACCGCGGGGTATCGGGTGCGTGACACACAGAACACTGGTAGAGGGGTGGTGCGTTGGGCCGCGGCATCCGTTGCCCTGCCGGTGGCGCGGCCACGCCGTTCCCCACCCCCGAGAAACCACTTTCGGATTGAGAAACCACTTGCGGACTGAGACATCGCGCCCTGCCTGATGTCTCAGCCGGACTCTGGTTTCTCGACGGAGGAGTGGGTGCGTCACGAGCCGGGACGCTTGTGTCGAGCCGTGACGTGGCCGACGGTGGCGGGCGTGGCGGCTCGTCGGGAACGTATCGGGTCGCCGCGACACCGCGGCGTAACACGGGCCTGCTATCGTCGGCATTCGGCACGCGCCTGATGTTGGGGGTGCGCGGGCCGACATCCGGCCCGACGACGCGCCCGCGGACGATAGGAGCGCGTTCATGCCCGAGGCCTCAGAGACCTCCCGCGGCGGTGCGTCGAGACTGACCCGCCGGCAGGTGATGCGTGCCGCCGCGTGGGGGGCGCCCGTGGTTGTCGCGGCGCTGGCAGCGCCCGCGGCCGTCGCGTCGGTGACCCCGCCCGCGGACGCTCGGGTCGAGGTGACCGCGATCACGGCGACCGGCAGGGGAACCGTATTCCGCGCCAAGCCGCCGGTTCCATGGGACATCACCGTGACGGTGTTCAACCACTACACCGCGGCGCTGACGGTCACCATCGAGCTCACCATCCCCAACAAGTGCTTCTTCGTCGACGAGAACGGCGACCCCATCCCCGCCGGGATCGGGGGAACCTTCACGCAGATCGTGCAGCCCGGGTCGACCGATATCACCGGATTCGCCGGACTACTCAAGGCCAACAACAGCCGAGACACCCTCACCGCGACTCCCCTGAAGACGAACCCTGCCGACCCCGAGTGGACAGGCCTTCCCCTCACCGTCTTCATCAAGCCCGGCCACCAGATCCCCTACGCGCAGGGCCGGAAGAACTAGGCGGGGTTGGCGCGGGCGGTCTCCGGCATCCGTCCCGCGTGCCCGAGACACCACCTCCGCCCCGAGAAACCACTTCCCGGCTGAAACCCCACGCCCCGCACGGTGTCTCGGCCGCCATGTGGTTTCTCGCCGACTCGAGCCCTCACGAACCGCCACCCCGCGCCCGAGGAACCAGTTCCCGACTGAAACACCACTTCGGCGCTGAGACACCACGCCCCGCACGGTGTCTCAGCCGCCATGTGGTTTCTCGCCGACTCGAGCGATCGCCAACCCGCCACCCCGCGGCCGAGAAACCATTTTCGGACTGAGACATCACGCCTCGCGCGCCAGCCCATACCGGCCGGTCGTGTGAGCGCGAAGTTCAATGACGTTTGAGGAGAGGCATCCGCCTCCGCAATCGAGCGTGTCCCAGGAGCACCCCGCGACAGGCCCCGGCCCCGCGACTACACCGGCCGGGCGGCGATCAGCTGCGACTCGACCAGCTGGGCGACGAACGCCTCCACGTCGTCGGCGACTGCCGACGAGTTGCCGCCCTCGACCGCGCCGGCGGCCTCGGCGGCACGGGCGGTCAGCTGGGTGAGCGTGATCGGGTCTTCGAGCCACTCCCAGATCAGCGCGGCCGAGCCGGCGAGCGCGGCAGGCCGAGCGATCGTGCCGTCCGGCGCCGGGCTGAGCGGAAGCGCGACGATCCGATCCTCACTGTCCACCCACGCGACGTCCTCGCGCCGCGCGAGCAGCGGCTCATCCGAAGTCAGCAGTCCCGCGTCGAGGAGCTGTCCGACGGCGACGAGCACGGCAGCCTGGGCGTCGAAGCCCTGAGGCTGGCCGTAGGCGGCGGTCGCGGCATCCTGGAACTGAGTCAGCGTGGCGTCCTCGGCGACGCGCCAGACCGCCGGCGCGATGCCGCCCAGGACGGTGACGTGCCCGTGGCGGCCGCTGTCGACGGTGAGGATCGCCACGCGATCGGGGTGCTCGAGCGCGATCTCGTCGGCGACGGGCGTGCGCGAGAAGCGCGGACCGACGTGGTCGGGCTCAGCCGGCGGCGCGGCGTGCTGCGGAAGCTCCGGCAGCACGAAGTCCCCGGCCGGCTGGGCGACCAGCTGCGGGATCAACGCGACCAGCGTCGCCGCCTCGCGGTACTTCACTGTGCGGATGCCCCCGGTCGCCGCCGCGAGCGCGGCGATGAACCTCAGCGCGGCATGCTGCTCGGGCAGGAAGCTCGTCTGCGTGACCAGGTCGCTGAGCGCATCCCCGATATCGGATGCCTCGACAATCGGCTCCTCGGGATGGTTCTCGTCACGATCCAGCACCACGATCGCGGCGACCTGCAGCTCCGCGTCGGGGAGCGGCTTGAGGTTCAGCGCCGAGGGCGGGACCTGCGTCTTCGGCGCGGCCGGGTCTTCGATGACGGAGAGCGGCTTGCGGTAGGGCCAGACCCGGCCGTCCGCGTCGATCGCGATCGTCTCGTCGGAGACGTAGCCGTACGTCTGCCCGAGCACGCGCGACGCGGTCGTCTTGCCGCGCCCGGACGGACCGACCAGCACCACGACCTTGCCGTCGGGCATCGCGATGCCCGCCGCGTGCAGCATCCACGCGCGCCCGCGGGCGGCCTCGATGCCGGCGAGGGTGACGTCCTGCGAGAGGTGCGAGAGCATCTGCTCCCGAGTGGCTGTCAGCGGGGTGACGACGGCGACCGGGTCGGCGTCGTCCGGCGCCAGGGCATCGGCCCACGCCGTGCGCACCGCGTCGGCATCGCCGTCGTCGAGTGGGCTCAGGTCGATCTCGATGCAGGAGCCGACGGCGTCGACCAGGAGTCTTGGGGGCACATCCGAAGTTTACGGGGAGGGCGTTGCCGGGCTGTGACGGGGGGTGGGAGCGAGGGCCCGGGCGCGGCCGCGCCGCGGCATCCGTCCGCCCTGAGAAGTCACATTTCGGCTGAGACATCACATCCCGGCCGAGACATCATGCCGTGCGTGGTGTTTCAGCGGGCGTGTGGTTTCTCGACGGCTCGGGGCCCGCGCGGCGAGGGCGTGGGACGACGCCGGATGCCGCTACTCGCGGTCGCGGCGCGCGCGGGTCTGCTCGGCACGATCGGCGAGCAGCTCATCGGCGGGGTAGCCGACGGCGGTCAGCGTGAGCCCGCGCGCTGCGAGCACCTTGACCTCGGGCACCCGGTCGCCGGTGTCGCGGATGTCCGCGACATCCTCCACATCCAGGCGGCCCTCGCCGACCGCGACGCACGCGCCGACGAGGGCGCGCACCATCGAGTGGCAGAAGGCGTCGGCCTTTACGTTCGCGACCAGCACCCCGTCCGGCGCGCGGTGCCAGTCGAACTCGAGCAGCGTCCGGATCGTCGTCGCCTCGTCGCGCGGCTTGCAGTAGGCGGCGAAGTCGTGGAGTCCGATGAGGGAGCGGGCCGCGGCATCCATCGCTTCGGCGTTCAGCTGCGCGCGCACGGTCGTCGTGCGGTGCCGCTCGAGCGGATCGTAGCCCGCGATCTGGTCGGCGACGCGGTATTCGTAGCGGCGCCACACGGCCGAGAAGCGCGCGTCGAACCCCTCCGGCGCGACGGCGGTGCGGGTCACCGCGACGTCGGAGTACGCCCCCACCACACCCCGCATGCGCGACGCGAGGCGGGGCGCGCCGCTCGCGTGGCCGGTGGCCGCGCCCGAAGCGGGGTCGGTGGCCGCGCCGGAAGCGGGGCCAGTCGCTGGGTCGCTGGCGGGAGAGTCGGACGCCGCCGCCCGCTGCTGCTCCGACGTCGGGGAGGATCCGGATGCCGCGGCCCGCTGCTGCTGCCGCGCCGCGAGTCGCTGCTGCTGCGGTTCGTCGAGGTCGAGGTGGGCGACCTGGCCGGTCGCATGGACCCCCGCGTCGGTGCGTCCCGCGACGACCAGCCGGGGTTCGCCGCCGAGGATCCGCGCAAGCCCGTCCTCGAGAGTCCCCTGCACCGTGCGGAGCCCGGGCTGCCGGGCCCAGCCGCGGAAGTGCGTGCCGTCGTAGGCGATGTCGAGGCGGATGCGCACCGCCCCAGCCTAGGGCCGCGGCATCCGTCCGTCCCTGGCGGAGCCGCCACACTTCCCCGTCGAGCCGATACGCTCCCGTCGAGCCGATACGACCGCAACCGTCGGCAGCGTCACGGCTCGCGAACAACGTCACGGCTCGAGATCGCTCCGGCGCGCGGCCAGACCAGCGACCCAAGGATCAGCCGAAGACCCTCCGGCTGAGGTCGAGCGTCTCGCCGACCGCCTGCAGCGCGGAACGGGCCAGGCGCACGCGGTTCTCGTTCTCGCGCACGATCTCGCGCGCCAGCACCGGGTGCGAGCGCACGATCTCGTCGAGCACCTCGACCGGGATCCACACCACCTCGACCTCGGTGAGCGCGATCGCCCGCGAAATGGTCGCGCCGCGGGTGAGCGCCGTGAGGCCGACCGCGTCGTTGCGGCGCAGCTCGGTGATCTGCACGAACCCCGAGTCGGTCGGCACGCCGAGCATCACGCGTCCGGCGAGGATGAACCGCGTCGCGTGCGGCACGACGCCCGGCCGCAGGATCACCTCGCCCGCGCAGTAGCGCTCGAGGCGCGCGGTCGTGGCGAGGGCCGCGGCATCCTCCGGTCTCAGACTGAGTGAGGGCGAGATCTGGTGCAGTGCGGCGTCGAGCCGCTCCGCGGAGTTCCACTCGTCCGTCGCATCCCCATCGAGGTGCAGGTCGGCGCGGCGCGCGGCGTACCAGAGGCGGGTCGTGAACGCGTCGAGCACGGCCTGCTCGTCGCCCGGCGAGGTCAGCGGAATCATCACCCGATAGGTCGCATTGCCGACCGTCGTGACGGTCGGCTCGCGGTTCTCGGCGACGAGCGGGATGTCGCGCGCGACCTCGATCATGAGGGAGCGCACCCGCACCGGGGCATCGTCGGTCGAGAACGACACCTCCGCCTGGGCAGCGAAGGGGTCGAGCGAGCGCGACAGGTTGACGAACGACCCGTCGGCGAGCTCCGCCGTCGGCATGATCACGATCCCGTTGCCGGTGTCGAGGTGCACCGCGCGCCAGTTGACCTCGATGATCTGCCCGCGGGTGCCGCCCGAGTCGATCCAGTCGCCGAGCTGGAACGGCGCCTCGAAGATCAGGAACAGACCGGACACGATCGAGCCGACCGCGTTCTGCAGCGCGAGTCCGACGACGATCGAGGTGATCCCCAGCGCCGCGAAGACGCCGGCGACATCGGCATCCCAGACCCAGTAGAACACCAGCGCGATGCCGACGATGATGAACACGAACCGGATCAGATCACTGAAGATCGTCGGGAACCGGTCGCGCCACGACCCCTTCTCGGCCCGGTGGAAGACGAGGTGGTTGATCGCGTTGATCGTGATGACGATCACGAGCAGGCCGAAGATCGTCCAGACGACCCGCGGCCAGGTGCCCGACCCCTCCCACGCGTCGGGCTGCGAGATGAGCACCAGGATCCCGGCGACCGGCACCAGGTAGTTGCGCACCATCGCGACGATCGGCGCCGAGCGGCTGCCGCGGCGGGCCAGCGCGTTCGTGAGCTCGGTCAGCCCGATGAGCACCAGCGGCAGGCCGACCGAGACGATGACGGCGGGCCAGAACCACGGCTGCGCGGTGATGTCTCCCATCGGATGCCTCAGCTCCCGGCGACCGGAACGGCGGTGTCGATCCGCCAGACCCGCTGCGTGCCGGTCTTGGTGTCGACCTCGCCCGCGGCGGTGACCGGGATCGTGTCAGGGATACGGTCCGCGACGCGCTGGGTGATGTAGATGCCCGGTTCGTCGGACCCGCCCTGTACGCGGAACGCCAGGTTCACGGCATCCCCCCACATGTCGTAGACGATGCGGGCGCGCCCGATGAGGCCGCTCGTCACCTGACCGGAGTCGAGGCCTGCGCGCAGGCCGAGCTCGACGCCCTGGTGGGCGGAGTAGCGCTCGAGGATCGTGTTGAGCTCGATCGCGAACTCGACCGCGCGGCGCGCGTTGTCGACCCGCGGCGTGCCGAGGCCGACACTCGCGACATAGGACTGCCGGGTCGTGCGCACGCGCTCGACGCCGAGCCGCACCGCGGCCTCATCGAAGATGCGGATCAGCTCGTTGAGCTTGGTGACGGCCTCTTCGGACGAGAGGGTCAGGGCGAGCTCCTCGAACCCGACGATGTCGGCGAAGATCACCGTGACATCCTCGTTGTCCTGGGTGATCGCCTCGTCGCCGTGCCGGTAGCGGTCGGCCATCCCCTCGGGCATGAACGACAGGATCAGCCGCTCGTTCGCCTTCTCCTGCTCCTCGAGCAGGTGCGACTTGACCAGCAGGCTGCGGCTCATGTCGTTGAAGGCGGTCGCGACATCGGCGAGCTCGTCGCTCGTGCCGGCGTCGACCTGCACGCCCTCGTCGCCCTTCGCGATGCGGTTCGCCGCCTCCTTCAGCCGGCGCAGGGGCCGGACGAAGACCTGGGCGAGCACCAGCGAGAGCAGGCAGACGAAGATGATCATCGCGGCGGTGGAGAGGATCAGGTTGCGGGTGAAGTCCTCGACCGGAGCCATCGCCTCCTCGTACGACTCCTGGGCGATGATCACCCAGTTGAGACCGTCGACGTTCACCGGCGCGTAGGAGGTGAGGCTGCTGCGGCCGAGATAGTCATCGGCGAGCAGGGTGCCGCTCTCCCCCGTCAGTGCCCGGGTGACCGCGTCGCCGCCGATCGTCTGCTGCAGCAGGGTGTTGCCGTTCTGCACGCTCAGCGCCGCCGCGGCCGGCGAGAGGCCCGCCGCGATGGCGGCCTTGAGGTAGTCGTCCGGAGAGTCCTGCAGCTGCCGCGAGATCGAGCGCATGAACCCGTCGCGCCCGACCAGGTAGGTCTCGCCGGTGGCGCCCAGGCCGCTGTCGGCCCACTCCCCGCTGACGGTCATGACGTCGTTGATCCGGTCGATCGGCAGCTCCACTGCGAGCGCTCCGATGACCGTGCCGTCCACCGCGATCGGTGTCACGGCCCAGCCCGCGGGATTGCCGAGGCTCGGGCTGTAGCCCGCGAAGTCGGCCAGCACGACGTCGCCCACGATGTTGCTGCTCATGGCCTCGCGGTACGCACCGGCCAGGTTCGACATCCGATACGGTCCGTCGATCAGGTTCGTGCCGAGGTCGACGCCCTTGTACGCCGTGTAGACGACGTTGCCCGCGGTGTCGATCATCAGGACGTCCTCGAACGCCTGCAGTTCGGTCATCGCGCGGTAGTAGGGGTGGTACTGCGCGTGCGCCGCCGACCACGCGCTGCCGTCGCCCGCGTCGTCGACCTTGATCGCGTCTTCCCACGTCTCGTAGGGGATCACGTAGTGGTACTGCAGGTACTGGGCCGCGGCATCCTTCGGCGTGAAGGTGGATCCGTCGACATCCTTGCCGGTCGCCTCGGACAGCTGCGCGGCGAAGGTGTCGGCGTAATAGCCGTCGACGGCAGCGGATGCCGCGGCATCCAGCTCCTGCGCCTGCAGCTCGGCGAAGCCCTCGGTGAAGGCGACGGCCGCCTGCTTGCTGGTCTCGTTCATCGCGCCGAGCCGCACGGCGTTCTCGATCGTCGCGAACAGCTCGGTGACCTCGCGGGCGCGGCTCTCGCGGATCTCGACGAGCTTCTCGGTCGCGATGGAGCGGAGGGCCTGGGTGCCGTTTACGTAGCCGATGACGCCGACCACGATGCTCGACAGCACGCTGACCGACAGCAGCATGATCAGCAGGATCGAGTAGATCGACAGACCGGCACGCTGACGCGGCCGCGGTGTGCCCACCCAATCGGCGGTGACCGCGGCCGGAACGACTTCGTCGGACGCGGTTGTCCGATCTCCGGAAACGCTGGTGACGTTGACTCCTGATAACCCCAGATCCCCAGAACCCCAGGGGATTCGCTCAGGATAGCGGGGCGGGCGCCCCGACCGATAGGGGCGGATGTGACCCGTGTGGCAGTTGTGACCTGGGATGGCTCCTCACCTCGCTGCCACCCCCTCCAGGGTCGTCGAGAGTGTGATGTCTCAGCGTGGAAGTGGTGTCTCGGCACTCTCTAAAGCCCGGGGCGCCTCGAGAAACCACAAACCGGCCGAAACACCACGCAGCGCATGATGTCTCGGCCGGGAAGTGGTTTCTCGAGCGGGAAGTGATGTCTCAGCCGGAAAGTGGTTTCTCGGACGGGCTGGGCAGGCAACGACGACCCCCGAACGCGGCGAGACCCGCACACCCAGAAGGGCGTGCGGGTCTCGCGTGCGTATGGAGCTGTGCGTCAGGCCTTGGCCTCGTCGGCGGCGGCGTCGTCGGCGACGACAGCCTCCTCGGCGACGGCCTCAGCGGCCGCGCCTTCCTCGGGCGACTCGGCACCGGCGTCGACGACGTCCTCGGCGGGAGCCTCCTCGACCGGAGCCTCCTCGACGGGAGCGGCCTTGGCCTTGGCGGCCGGCTTCGACGAAGAAGCAGCAGCCTTCTTGGCCTTCGGGTTCACCGGCTCGAGCACGAGCTCGATGACAGCCATGGGGGCGTTGTCGCCCTTGCGGTTGCCGATCTTGGTGATGCGGGTGTAGCCACCCGGGCGGTCGGCGACGAGCGGCGCGATCTCGGTGAAGAGCTCGTGCACGGCCTCCTTGTTGCCGATGACCGACAGCACGCGGCGGCGGGCGTGCAGGTCGCCGCGCTTGCCGAACGTGACAAGGCGCTCCGCCAGCGGACGCAGGCGCTTGGCCTTGGTCTCGGTGGTGGTGATGCTCTTGTGGATGAACAGCGCAGCAGCGAGGTTCGCGAGCAGCAGGCGCTCGTGGGCGGGACCGCCGCCGAGGCGGGGACCCTTCGTGGGCTTGGGCATATCAATTACTCCAGTGGGAAAAGGTTCGGCTCAGGATGCCTGTGCCCGGCGTCGCCGCCGGGCCTCGGCATCCGTCAGATGGTCTCGTCGTCGTAGCCGCCGTAGAAGTGCGCGCCATCGAACCCGGGAACCGAGTCCTTCAGCGACAGACCGAGCGAGATGAGCTTGTCGCGCACCTCGTCGACCGACTTCTGACCGAAGTTGCGGATGTTCATGAGCTGCGTCTCCGAGAGGGCGACGAGCTCGGACACCGTGTTGATGCCCTCGCGCTTGAGGCAGTTGTACGAGCGAACCGACAGATCGAGGTCCTCGATCGGCATCGACAGCTCGTTCGACAGGACGGTCTCGACCGGCGCGGGGCCGATCTCGATGCCCTCGGCCTCGACGTTCAGCTCGCGGGCGAGACCGAACAGCTCGGTGAGCGTACGACCGGCCGAAGCGACGGCGTCGCGCGGGGCGATCGACGACTTCGACTCGACGTCCAGGACGAGCTTGTCGAAGTCGGTGCGCTCCCCGGCACGGGTCGCGTCGACGCGGTAGCTCACGCGGAGCACCGGCGAGTAGATCGAGTCGATCGGGATCTGACCCGCCTCGGCGTACTCGTTGCGGTTCTGCGTCGCCGACACGTAGCCGCGGCCACGCTCGATGGTGAGCTCCAGCTCGAACTTCGCGGTGTCGTTCAGCGTGGCGATGACCAGCTCGGGGTTGTGGATCTCCACACCGGCGGGAGCGGAGATGTCCGCCGCCGTGACCTGGCCGGCACCCGTCTTGCGCAGGTACGCCGTGATGGGCTCATCGCGCTCGCTCGAGACGACGAGGCGCTTGATGTTCAGGATGATCTCGGTGACATCCTCCTTGACACCGGGAATGGTGCTGAACTCGTGGAGGACACCGTCGAGGCGGATGCTCGTGACGGCCGCACCGGGGATCGACGAGAGGAGGCTGCGACGGAGCGCGTTGCCGATCGTGTAACCGAAGCCGGGTTCCAGCGGCTCGATGACGAAGCGGCTGCGGAACTCCGAGATCTTCTCCTCGGTCAGAGTGGGACGCTGTGCGATGAGCACTATGTGTTCCTTTCGGCGAAGTGCCCGCTATTTGACACTTGCATTTGATGAGGTGTGTTGAGTTTTTTTCGCGGATGCCTCGCGCCGAGGCATCCGGAAGCGTGCGTGGCCCTCGGCAGGCTCAGGAGCCGATCGGTCCCTGAGCCTGTCGAAGGGTCCGAAGATCAGACGCGGCGGCGCTTCGGGGGACGGCAGCCGTTGTGAGCCTGGGGCGTCACATCGTTGATCGAGCCGACCTCGAGGCCAGCGGCCTGGAGGGAGCGGATCGCGGTCTCGCGGCCCGAGCCGGGGCCCTTCACGAAGACGTCGACCTTCTTGACGCCGTGCTCCTGCGCCTGACGCGCAGCAGACTCGGCAGCCATGCCGGCCGCGTACGGGGTCGACTTGCGCGAGCCCTTGAAGCCCACGCCACCGGACGAAGCCCAGCTGATGACGGCGCCCGTCGGGTCGGTGATCGAGACGATCGTGTTGTTGAACGTCGACTTGATGTGGGCCTGGCCCAACGCGATGTTCTTCTTTTCCTTGCGACGCGGCTTGCGCGCGGCGGTCTTGGCCTGTGCCATGTGCGTTTTCTCCTAAACCTTCTGGGCCCGCGTTACTTGCGGCCGGCCTTCTTCTTGCCGGCGACCGTGCGCTTCGGGCCCTTGCGGGTACGCGCGTTCGTCTTGGTGCGCTGACCGTGCACGGGCAGGCCGCGACGGTGGCGGATGCCCTGGTAGGAGCCGATCTCGACCTTGCGGCGGATGTCGGCTGCCACCTCGCGGCGGAGGTCGCCCTCAACCTTGTAGCTCGCGTCGATGTAGTCGCGGAGCGCGATGAGCTGGTCATCGCTGAGGTCCTTCACGCGGACGTCCGGGCTGATCTCGGTCGCGGTGAGGATTTCGTTCGAACGGGTGCGACCCACACCGTAGATGTAGGTCAGGGCGATCACCACGCGCTTGTCGCGCGGGATGTCGACGCCGGCAAGACGTGCCATGCGCATCTCCTAGGAGTGACGTGGAGGTGTGGAGCAGCATCTGTGCCCGGGCCTCCAACCCGGGGTGTCCCCTCCGGTCCCCGAGCTTGTCGAGGGGAGGTTCTGGTGCTGCCTTTATGTGTATTCAGTTGTGGGGTTCCGGATGCCGCGTACCGCGGCATCCGACAGATCTGTGACTAGCCCTGACGCTGCTTGTGGCGCGGGTTCGACTTGCAGATGACCATGACGACGCCGTGACGGCGGATCACCTTGCAGTGATCGCAGATCGGCTTGACGCTGGGCTTGACCTTCATGATGTTTCCTGTTTCGCTGTCTTCGTCGGGCGGGCGCGCGAGCGCCCGGGACGTTACTTCTCGACCGGGTCTAGCGGTAGCGGTAGACGATGCGGCCGCGGGTGAGGTCGTAGGGGCTGAGCTCCACGACGACGCGGTCCTCCGGGATGATGCGGATGTAGTTCTGCCGCATCTTGCCCGAAATCGTGGCGAGGACCTTGTGTCCGTTGCTGAGCTCAACGCGGAACATCGCGTTGGGCAGCGCCTCGGAGATCACGCCTTCGATCTCGATGACACCGTCTTTCTTCGCCATACGCTCGCTAACACTTGTGCAAACCGGTCGGTCTGCGGTGGATGGGGGTTTGGTGCCTGGACACGCCAACAAGGGCGCAACGCACCAAAGATCAAGCATACGTGATAAAGGATAGGTCGGCAAACCCGCGCGGGCCCCGGCGGGGGTGCTCGCCCCCTCTCCCTCGGCCCGGCCGCGCTTGACTCCCGTGCACGAGCCGAGACGTTCCCGGCGAGCCGATACGCCCGCCACCGTCGGCAACGTCACAACTCGCGGACAACGTCACAGCTCGCGAGCGGTGTGACGCTCAGCGGGGTGGGTGCACATGGAAGGCGGCCAGCCGCGACCCGAGCGTCGCGGAAGACTTGATGTCCGCCGACCCCCACCGAGGCATCCTGCGGTGCGTGGTGCCTCGGATCCAGTCCTCGCGCTGCTTCTCCTCGAGCATGACCTGCTCGAGGCTGATGCCACGCTCTTCGGCCTGCAGCAGGTACTTGCCCTTGCCATCGAACTCGCCCCAGGCATCCCCCAGGTCGAAGTCGACGTAGTAGAAGCCGTCATGCGGGGAGGGAATCGGTACCTGCAGCTGCGGAACCCGGAATCCGAGGTCGAGCAGGTACAGCCGGCTGACGCTCTCGCCAGGCAGCTGGGCACGTCCGTCGGCGAGGCCCATCACCAACCGCGCCCGTCGCACTCCCCGCGCCCTGCGGTGGCGCTCTGCGATAGTGAGGACTTCGGCGATGAATTCCTGGGCCGCGGCCGAGTGGTACATGTGAGCGGAGCCGTCCCACGCGACTTTGCGGAGGGCGGCGTCCGCGACTGACAGCCCGGCCTCGAGCGGCACCGTTCGGACGATGTCCGCGACGGTGCGCGCCAGAGTCGTGCACGGAATCCCGTCGATCGTCGTGCGCTCGGTCGCCGCCACTTCGATCTCGTGCCTGGCGATGCCGGGACGCCCGCTGTTCGTGTGGCCATCGAGCCCCGCACTGCTTGTGTGGACGTGCGTCGGGGTAAGCCGGAAGAGCGGCAATTCGTGGATCGCTCCAGCCGAGACGTGCGAGTACGGCGCCTCGGAGCTCGAGCGCTGCGCGTCGACAGCCACCACCTGCAGCAGATGACGACCCTCGGCGTACTGCGCGTCCCACACCGACTCTTCGACGTAGACGCCCCGATGCACCCGCCGCAGCGTCCCGTCAGCGAGCGCAGCCGACACCGCTCTGTCGCTCAGCCCTCTCGCCGCGAGGTCCGAGCGGAACAGCAGGTGGCCACGAGCATCGGAGATTCTCACGCCACAACCGTGCCTCCAGGCTGGGCCCCGGCATCCGACCCGTCCCTTAGGTGTGGAATCCCCCGCCGCCATCCCTTCTCGGGAGGAGCCGCCGCCGCGAAAACCCAGCGCGAGCCGAGACGTTGCCGTCGAGCCGATACCGTTCCCACCATGGGGAGCGTATCGACTCGCGGCGAACGTATCGGCTCGACGCGAAGTAGAAGCAGAGAGGAGGTTCAGCCCTGGAGGGGGGTCACCAGGTCGGCCTCGGGGTCGCCGGTCAGCGTCAGGATCTCGCCGTTCAGCACCACCGTGGGAGTGCCGATGCCGGCGGCGCCCTCCTTGACCGGGGTCTTCTCGGTCATCGCCGTGACGTAGTCCATGTACCGGCCGTCGTTCACGCACGAGTCGATGCCGGTCACGCCGACGCCCTCGGCGATCGCGAGGATCTGGTCGTCGGTCAGTCCCGTCGAGCCCTCCGCGGGCTGGTTCGCGTACATCGCCTGCATGAAGGAGACGGATGCCTCGGCATCCGCCACTGCGACGCAGTACATCGCGCTGGCAGCCCGGGTGGAGTACTCGGTGCCCTGCGAGGCCCGGTCGAGGATAGAGATCGGGTGGATGTTCTGGGTGATCGTCCCGTCGTCCACCAGGCCCTCGATCGTCGGGCCGTAGCTCTGCTCGAAGTCGTTGCAGATCGGGCACATGAAGTCGATGTAGGTGTCGAGCACGTCCGCGCCGTCGCCCACGATGATCGCGCCGGTCTCGGTGTCGATGTTCGAGGCCTCCGGCGACTGACCGGGTGCGGTCGAGGTCGCCGCGTTGTTCATCCACACGACCAGTCCGCCGACCACGACGAGCGCCACGACGACCCCCACGCTGATCCAGATCGCGAACCAGTTCACCTTGCGTGCAGCCGCAGCCATACCTCTGCCTCTCAGTCGATCGCCGTCGGCACGACACCGAACGGCGCGAGGCCCGCGGCCCCGCCGTCGGGTGCCGTCAGCACCCAGATCCCGCCATCATGCACGGCGACGCTATGTTCCCAATGGGAGCCGGCGGTGCCGTCGATCGTGGATACGGTCCAGCCGTCGTCCTCGATGAAGGTCGCCTGGTCTCCGATGACGACCATCGGCTCGATCGCCACGGCGAGGCCGGGCCGCACATCGGGCCCGTCCTCGGGGACGCGGTAGTTGAACACCGACGGCGACTCGTGCATCTTGCGGCCGATGCCGTGGCCGACGTAGTCGCGCAAGATGCCGTAGCCGAGCCCCGACGCGACGATGTAGTCCTGCACCGCGCCGCCGACCTCGCCCAGGTGGCGGGCCGTGGCGAGCGCCGCGATCCCCGCCCACAGCGAACCCTCGGTGATGCGGGACAGCTGCTCGCGCTCGGCGACGACCTCGGGGCGCGAGGGGTCCGGCACGACGACCGTGAAGGCCGAGTCGCCGTTCCAGCCGCGATACTCCGCGCCCGCGTCGATCGAGACGATGTCGCCCGGCTCGAGCACGCGCGAGGACGGGATCCCGTGCACGACCTGCTCGTTGACCGACGTGCAGATCGTGTGGCGGTACCCGCGCACCATCTGGAAGTTCGAGAGCGCGCCCCGAGCGCCGATGACACGGGATGCCTCGGCATCCAGTTCCGCCGTCGTGACACCCGGGGCGATCAGGGTGCGCACCGCGGCCAGCGCGGCGGCCGTGATCAGCCCGGGCTCCACCATCGACCGCAGCTGGGCGGGCGACTTGTAGATCGAGCGGCGGAACGCGACCACGTCAGGCGGCGGCAGCGCGCGCGAGGCCACGGGCCTCGAGAGCGGCGACGATCCGGTCGGTGATCTCGTCGAGCGAGCCGACGCCGTCGATCTCGACGACGATGCCGCGCGGCCGGTAGACATCGAGGATCGGGGCCGTCTCACGCTCGTAGATCGCGAGCCGGTTGACGATGACCTCTTCGGTGTCGTCGCTGCGCCCCTGCTTCGCTGCACGCAGCGACAGGCGGGAGATGCTCTCGTCGCGCGGCACCACGAGCTCGATCACCGCGTCCAGCTCTTCGCCGCGTCCGCCGAGGAACGCGTCGAGATCTGCGACCTGGCCCAGGTTGCGCGGGTAGCCGTCGAGCAGGAAGCCGCTCGCGGCATCCGGCTGCGACAGCCGGTCGCGCACGACCGCGCTGGTCAGCTCATCGGGCACGAGGTTGCCGGCCTGGATGATCTCGGTGACCTGCGTGCCCAGCTCGGAGCCGCTCGCCACCGCGGCCCGGAACATGTCCCCGGTCGAGATGGCCGGGATGCCGAAGCCCTCCGCGATGCGGATGCCCTGGGTGCCCTTGCCTGAGCCCTGCGGGCCGACGATCAGGAGCCGGACGTGACGCGCGTCGCGCGCCCCCGTCACCGGAGCAGCCCTTCGTAGTGCCGCTGCTGCAGCTGCGCATCGATCTGCTTGACCGTCTCGAGACCGACGCCGACCATGATCAGGATCGAGGTGCCGCCGAACGGGAAGTTCTGGTTCGCACCGACGAGGGCCAGCGCGATCAGCGGAAGCAGCGCGATCAGACCGAGGTAGATCGAGCCGGGCAGCGTGATGCGGGTGAGCACGTAGTCCAGGTACTCGGCGGTCGGCCGGCCGGCACGGATGCCGGGGATGAAGCCGCCGTACTTCTTCATGTTGTCGGCGACCTCGACCGGGTTGAACGTGATCGCGACGTAGAAGTACGTGAAGCCGACGATGAGCAGGAAGTACAGGAGCATGTAGAGCGGGTGGTCACCGCGCACCAGGTACAGCTGGATCCAGGCGACCCAGCCCGGCACGGTCTCGCCGGCCTGCGGCTGGTTGAACTGCGCGATCAAGGCGGGGATGTACAGCAGCGACGAGGCGAAGATGACGGGCACGACGCCGGCCATGTTCACCTTGATCGGGATGTAGGTGTTGGTGCCGCCATAGGTGCGACGGCCGACCATGCGCTTGGCGTACTGCACCGGGATGCGGCGCTGGGACTGCTCGACGAACACCACGAGCGTCATCACCACGATGCCGACGGCGACGACGAGGAGGAAGACCTCGAAGCCCTTCGTCTGCGCGATGGCCCACAGCGATGCGGGGAACGCTGCGGCGATGGAGGTGAAGATCAGGATCGACATGCCGTTGCCGATGCCCTTCTCGGTGACGAGTTCGGCGAACCACATGATGAGGCCGGTGCCGGCGGTCAGCGTGATGATCATCAGGAGCTGCGCCCACCAGATGGTGTTGGTGAGGAGATCCTGGCACTCCGGGACGCCGGACGATCCGAACAGCTGACCGCTGCGGGCGACCGTGACGAGCGTCGTGGACTGCAGCAGCGCCAGCGCGATCGTCAGGTAGCGGGTGTACTGCGTGAGCTTGGCCTGGCCCGACTGGCCCTCTTTGTAGAGGGTCTCGAAGTGCGGGATGACCACGCGCAGGAGCTGGATGATGATCGTCGACGTGATGTACGGCATGACGCCGAGCGCGAAGATCGACAGCTGCAGCAGCGCGCCACCTGAGAACAGGTTGACCAGCGACAGCAGACCCTCGGTGCCGGCGCTCGCCGCGAGGCAGGCCTGCACGTTCGGGAAGTCGACGAAGGGGGCCGGCACATGCGCGCCGAGCCGGTACAGGGCGATGATCGCCAGTGTGAATGCGATCTTCCGACGTAGATCAGGGGTACGGAAGACCCGCGCGATAGCGCTGAACAAGAGGATGCCTCCAGAAGGGATGCCGGTGCGCGACGGGGCGCACCGTCAACAAGAGTAACGCAGGGCGCACCCCTCGACGTTGCGGGGGCGGCTCCGGAGACAGCAGCGAGGGCTGGAGACCTGCTCCAGCCCTCGCGGCTTCACTGCTATTTGACCGAACCGCCCGCGGCGACGATCTTCTGCTCGGCAGAACCCGAGACCTTGTCGACCGACACTGTGAGCTTGACCGCGATGTCGCCGGTGCCGAGCACCTTGACCTTCTCGTTCTTGCGAACGGCACCCTTGGCGACGAGGTCGCCGATGGTGACCTCTCCACCCTTGGGGTACAGCTCGGCAAGCTTCTCGAGGTTGACGACCTGGTACTCGACCCGGAACGGGTTCTTGAACCCGCGGAGCTTCGGGGTGCGCATGTGCAGCGGCATCTGCCCACCCTCGAAGCCGGCCTTGACCTGGTAGCGGGCCTTCTGACCCTTGGTGCCACGACCGGCCGTCTTACCCTTCGAGCCCTCACCGCGACCCACGCGGGTCTTGGCGGTGTTGGACCCGGGGACGGGACGCAGGTGGTGCACCTTGAGCACGCCGGGGCGCGCTGCCGGGGCATCCGCCTTCGGAGCGGCCTTCTTGGCGGGTGCCTTCTTGGCGGTGGTCGCCTTGTCAGCAGCAGCCTTGGCGGGCGCCTTCTTTGCGGCAGCCTTGGGGGCGGCCTTCTTCTTGGGAGCCTCAGCCTTGACGGCCTCGACCTTTTCGTTCTCAGCCATCAGTCGATCTCCTCAACCTTCACGAGGTGAGCGACGGTCCGGACGTAGCCGCGCGTCTGCGCGTCGTCGGGGCGGACGACAGAGTCGCCGATCCGCTTCAGACCGAGCGAGCGCAGCGTGTCCCGCTGATTCTGCTTCTCACTCACCTTGGACTTTGTCTGCGTGACCTTCAGCCGCGAAGCCATCAGGCACCTACCTTCTGTGCGGCCGCGGCAGCCTCAGCCTCGGCACGGACGAGCCGGGCGGGGGCGACCTGGTCGAACTCGAGGCCACGACGCGCGGCGACCGCGCGCGGCTCCTCGAGCTGCTTGAGCGCTGCGACGGTCGCGTGCACGATGTTGATCGTGTTCGACGAGCCGAGCGACTTCGAGAGGACGTCGTGGATGCCGGCGCACTCGAGGACGGCGCGCACAGGCCCACCCGCGATGACACCGGTACCGGACGATGCCGGACGCAGCAGCACGACACCGGCAGCGGCCTCACCCTGCACCGGGTGCGGGATGGTGGAGCCGACACGGGGAACGCGGAAGAAGTTGCGCTTGGCCTCTTCGACACCCTTCGAGATCGCCAGGGGGACCTCTCGGGCCTTGCCGTAGCCGACCCCGACGACGCCGTTTCCGTCGCCCACGACCACGAGGGCCGTGAAGCTGAAGCGGCGGCCGCCCTTGACGACCTTCGACACGCGGTTGATCGTGACGACGCGCTCCAGGAACTGGCTCTTGTCCGCGTCACGCGAACCGCGGTCACGCTGGTTGGCGTTGCGCTCACGGCCACCGCGGCGGGGCTCGCGCTCCCGCTCGGTGGTCGCCTCGGCAGGCGCCTCAGTCGTGGCGGCAGCAGCAGCCGGCTCGGTCACGTTGGTCTCCTTGATTTCACTCACAGGTTCAGCCCCCCTTCGCGGGCGCCGTCGGCGATTGCCGCGACCCGGCCCGCGTAGCGGTTGCCACCACGGTCGAACACGACGTCTTCGACGCCGGCGGCCTTGGCACGCTCGGCGACGAGTTCGCCGACCTTGCGGGCCTTCGCGGTCTTGTCACCGTCGAACGTACGAAGGTCGGTTTCGAGGGTCGACGCGGATGCCACGGTGTGGCCCTTGCTGTCGTCCACAACCTGCACGAACACGTGGCGGGCCGAACGCGTGACGACCAGGCGCGGACGCGCCTCGGTGCCGATGACCTTCTTGCGAAGGCGGGCGTGACGACGCGAACGCGCGTCTGTCTTCGACTTCACAGCCATGGTTACTTCCCACTCTTTCCGGCCTTGCGGCGCACGACCTCGCCGGCGTACCGCACACCCTTGCCCTTGTAGGGCTCGGGCTTACGAATCTTGCGGATGTTCGCAGCCGCCTCGCCGACGGCCTGCTTGTCGATGCCGCTGACGGTGAGCTTGTTGTTGCCCTCGACCGTCAGGGTGATGCCCTTGGGCGGGTCGATCAGAACGGGGTGCGAGAAGCCCAGGGCGAACTCGACCGAGCTGCCCTTCTGCGCAACGCGGTAACCCGTGCCGACGACCTCGAGGCCCTTGGTGTAGCCCGTGGTGACACCGATGATGTTGTTGTTGATGAGGGTGCGGGTCAGGCCGTGAAGCGACCGCGACGCACGCTCGTCGTCGGGACGGGTGACGAGCACCTGCCCCTCTTCGACGACGACCTCGATGGGACGGGCCACGGTGAGCGCAAGCTCGCCCTTGGGGCCCTTGACGGCGACATCCTGGCCGTCGACCGTGATGGTCACGCCGGCGGGAATGTCGATCGGGAGACGTCCAATACGCGACATATCAGGTCACCACACGTAGGCGAGGACTTCCCCACCCACGCCCTTCTGCTCGGCCTGGCGGTCCGTGAGAAGACCGGAGGAGGTGGAGAGGATGGCGACGCCGAGGCCGCCGAGGACCTTGGGGATCTCGCTCGACTTCGCGTACACGCGGAGGCCGGGCTTCGAGACACGCTTGATGCCGGCGATCGACCGCTCGCGGTTCGGGCCGTACTTCAGCTCGAGGGTGAGGGTCTGGCCCACGCGGGCTTCCGACACCTCCCAGGAAGCGATGTAGCCCTCACGCTTGAGGATCTCGGCGATGTGCGACTTGAGCTTCGAGCTCGGCAGCGACACGGAGTCGTGGTGCGCCGAGTTCGCGTTGCGCAGCCGGGTCAGCATGTCTGCGACCGGGTCTGTCATTGTCATGGGTTGTTTCCTTTGTTCATAAGGTTTCGGCTGCCGTTACACGACAGACGACCTTCTATGAGGGCCCCGGGCCCTGAGACGAGCTCAGGGACCGGGATGGGGTGTTACGCCTGGGCGTCTTCCGTGCGGAACGGGAAGCCCAGGGCGCGCAGCAGGGCGCGGCCTTCGGCATCCGTGTTCGCCGTGGTCACGACAGTGATGTCGAAACCACGCACGCGGTCGATCTTGTCCTGGTTGATCTCGTGGAACACGGACTGCTCCTGGAGACCGAACGTGTAGTTGCCGTGGCCGTCGAACTGGTCACCCGAGAGGCCGCGGAAGTCGCGGATACGGGGCAGTGCGAGGTTGACCAGGCGGTCGAGGAACTCCCAGGCACGGTCGCCGCGAAGGGTGACGTGTGCACCGATCGGCTGACCCTCGCGCAGCTTGAACTGCGCGATGGACTTGCGGGCCTTGGTGACGACGGGCTTCTGCCCGGTGATCTTGGTGAGGTCGTCGACCGCACCATCGATCACCTTGCTGTCGCGCGCAGCCTCACCGACACCGGTGTTGACGACGACCTTCACGAGACCGGGGATCTGCATGACGTTCGCGTAGCCGAACTCTTCCTGCAGCGCCTTCTTGATCTCGCTGTTGTACTTCTGCTTCAGGCGGGGCTGGATCTTGCCAGCCACTGCGGCAGTGGTGCTCATGTTCAGAGGTCCTTGCCTGACTTCTTCGCGTAGCGCACGCGGACGGTGCGCTTCACGCCGTCCTTGGTCTTCTCCTCGACGCGGTGGCCGACACGGGTCGGCTTCTTGCTCGAGGGGTCGACGATGGCGACGTTGGAGATGTGGATGGGGGCCTCGAAGGTCTCGATGCCGCCCGTCTTGGTGCCGCGCTGGGTCTGACCCACGCGGGTGTGCTTCGTGACGTAGTTCACGCCCTCGACGATCACGCGGTTCTGCTCGACGAGGACCTCGAGGACCTTGCCCTGCTTGCCGCGGTCTCCGCCGTTGGCCTGCTTCTTGCCCGTGAGGACCTGAACCAGGTCACCCTTTTTGATCTTCGCCATGACTAAATGACCTCCGGCGCCAGCGAGACGATCTTCATGAACTTCTTGTCACGAAGCTCACGGCCGACCGGTCCGAAGATGCGGGTGCCGCGGGGCTCCCCGTCGTTCTTCAGGATGACGGCGGCGTTCTCGTCGAACTTGATGTAGGAGCCGTCGGGACGACGGGTCTCTTTCTTGGTACGGACGATGACGGCCTTGACCACATCGCCCTTCTTGACGTTGCCGCCCGGGATCGCGTCCTTGACCGTGGCGACGATGACGTCGCCCAGGCCCGCATAGCGCCGGTTGGAGCCGCCGAGCACACGAATGGTGAGCAGCTCCTTGGCGCCGGTGTTGTCGGCGACCTTCAGTCGGGATTCGTTCTGAATCACTTGTTACTCCTTGGGTTCCAAGAGGCCGAGGCCTACTTGGCCTTCTCGAGGATCTCGACCAGGCGCCAGCGCTTGGTGGCGCTCAGCGGACGGGTCTCGTTGATGAGGACGAGGTCGCCGATGCCGGCAGAGTTGCCCTCATCGTGCGCCTTGACCTTCGAGGTGCGACGGATGACCTTGCCGTAGAGGGGGTGCTTTACGCGGTCCTCGACCTCGACGACGATCGTCTTGTCCATCTTGTCGCTCACCACGTAGCCGCGGCGGGACTTGCGGTAACCGCGGGCGTCGACGTCGCGCACATCGTGCGCGGACGACTCGTGACCGGCGGCAGCCGTCTCGACAGCTTCGACCGCGACGGTCTCCGCCTTCTTGGGGGCCGCCTTCTTGGGGGCGGCCTTCTTCTCGGTGGTCTCAGCCATTACTCGGCCTCTTCCTTCACGGCCGAGTCAGCGGCATTCGCCTTCTTGGCCTTCGTCTTCTTCGCCTTCGTCGCAACCTCGACGGGAGCGGGAGTGGCACGGATGCCGAGCTCGCGCTCACGGATCACGGTGTAGAGCCGCGCGATGTCGCGCTTGACCGCGCGAATGCGGCCGTGGCTCTCGAGCTGGCCGGTGGCCGACTGGAAGCGCAGGTTGAACAGCTCTTCCTTGGCCTTGCGCAGCTCCTCGACGAGGCGCTGGTCCTCGAACGTGTCGAGCTCGCTCGGTGCGAGCGTCTTTGTGCCGATCGCCATTATGCGTCGCCCTCCTCGCGCTTGATGATGCGTGCCTTCAGGGGCAGCTTGTGAATTGCACGGGTCAGGGCCTCGCGAGCGAGCTCCTCGTTGACACCGGCGACCTCGAAGAGGACGCGACCCGGCTTGACGTTCGCGACCCACCACTCGGGCGAGCCCTTACCCGAACCCATGCGGGTTTCAGCGGGCTTCTTGGTGAGCGGACGGTCGGGGTAGATGTTGATCCACACCTTGCCGCCACGCTTGATGTGACGCGTCATCGCGATACGAGCGGACTCGATCTGACGGTTGGTCACATAAGCGGGCGTGAGGGCCTGGATGCCGAACTCGCCGAAGCTGACCTTCGTGCCACCGGTCGCCTGACCGGTACGGCCCGGGTGGTGCTGCTTGCGGTGCTTGACCTTACGGGGAATAAGCATCAGGCTGACGCTCCTTCTGCGACGGGGGCGTCGTTGCGCGGGCTGCGGCGACGGTCGCCACCACGGTCATCGCGACCACGGGGTGCCTTCGGCGCGTTGGCCTGCTCGCGAGCCAGTTCCTTGGCGGTGAGGTCGCCCTTGTAGATCCAGACCTTCACGCCGATACGGCCGAAGGTGGTCTTCGCCTCGTAGAAGCCGTAGTCGATGTTCGCGCGCAGGGTGTGCAGGGGCACACGGCCTTCGCGGTAGAACTCCGACCGGCTCATCTCGGCGCCGCCGAGGCGGCCGGAGACCTGGATGCGGACACCCTTGGCGCCGGCGCGCTGAGCACCCTGCAGACCCTTGCGCATCGCGCGGCGGAAAGCCACACGTGCGGAGAGCTGCTCGGCGATGCCCTGCGCGACGAGCTGAGCGTCGGCCTCGGGGTTCTTGACCTCGAGGATGTTCAGCTGGATCTGCTTGCCGCTGAGCTTCTCGAGGTCGGCGCGGATGCGCTCGGCCTCGGCGCCGCGGCGGCCGATGACGATTCCAGGACGCGCGGTGTGGATGTCGACGCGAACGCGGTCACGCGTGCGCTCGATCTCGATGTTGCTCACACCGGCGCGGTCGAGGTTGGTCTGCAGCAGCTTCCGGATCTTGATGTCCTCGGCGACGTAGTCGGCGTAACGCTGGCCCGGCTTCGTGGAATCCGAGAACCAACGCGACACGTGGTCCGTGGTGATACCGAGGCGGAAGCCGTACGGGTTTACCTTCTGTCCCATTACTTGCTCGCCTTCTTACTGGTCTTTGCGGCTGCGTCAGCGACCACGGGGGTCGACAGCAGGACCGTGATGTGGCTCGTGCGCTTCTTGATCTGGAAGGCGCGGCCCTGTGCACGGGGGCGGAAACGCTTCAGCGTCGTCCCCTCGTCCACGTAGGCGTTCGCGATGTACAGATCCTGCTCATCGAGGTACTCGCCGGTCTTGTCGGCCGTGACGCGAGCGTTCGCGATGCCGGCAGCGACGAGCTTTGCGATCGGCTCGCTAGCGGCCTGCGGCGCGAACTTCAGGATGGCCAGGGCCTCCTGAGCCTGCTTGCCCTTGATCAGCGCGACGACACGACGAGCCTTCTGAGGGGTCACGCGGATGTGTCGCACGCGTGCGATGGACTCCACCATTTCTCTCTCCTCTTACGCCACCGCGTCAGCGGCGACGGCCCTTCTTGTCGTCCTTCTCGTGGCCGCGGAAGGTGCGGGTGGGCGCGAACTCGCCCAGTTTGTGGCCGACCATGGTCTCGGTGACAAACACGGGGATGTGCTTGCGACCATCGTGCACGGCGATCGTGTGACCCAGCATTGCGGGGACGATCATCGAGCGACGCGACCACGTCTTGATGACGTTCTTGGTACCGGCTTCGTTCTGAACAACCACCTTGCGGAGCAGGTGCTCGTCGACGAAGGGGCCCTTCTTAAGACTGCGTGGCATCTTCCTCTACTCCTACTTGCGCTTCTTGCCGGCGGTGCGACGGCGAACGATGTACTTGTCGCTCTCCTTGTTGGCGTGGCGGGTGCGACCCTCAGCCTGGCCCCAAGGGGAAACGGGGTGACGACCACCGGACGTCTTGCCCTCACCACCACCGTGCGGGTGGTCGACCGGGTTCATCGCGACACCGCGGACGGTCGGGCGGATGCCCTTCCAGCGGTTGCGACCGGCCTTGCCCCAGTTGATGTTCGACTGCTCGGCGTTGCCGACCTCGCCGATCGTGGCGCGGCAGCGCGCGTCCACGTTGCGGATCTCGCCCGAGGGGAGACGCAGCTGGGCGTACGGGCCGTCCTTCGCCACGAGGCGAACCGACACACCGGCCGAGCGGGCCAGCTTCGCGCCGCCGCCGGGGCGGAGCTCGATCGCGTGGATCACGGTACCGGTGGGGATGTTGCGGAGGGGCAGGTTGTTGCCGGGCTTGATGTCAGCACCGGGACCCGACTCGACGACGTCACCCTGCGACAGCTTGTTCGGCGCGATGATGTAGCGCTTCTCGCCGTCCACGTAGTGCAGCAGCGCGATGCGCGCGGTGCGGTTGGGGTCGTACTCGATGTGAGCGACCTTGGCGTCCACGCCGTCCTTGTCATTGCGACGGAAGTCGATGACGCGGTACTGGCGCTTGTGGCCACCACCGATGTGGCGGGTGGTGATGCGGCCCTGGTTGTTGCGACCACCGGTCTTGGACAGCGGGCGGAGGAGCGACTTCTCAGGCGTCGATCGGGTGATCTCGGCGAAGTCGGCCACCGACGAGCCGCGGCGACCCGGGGTCGTGGGCTTGTACTTGCGAATAGCCATGTTCTCTAGTCCTCTATCCCGACCGTCAGCCGACTGCCGTGAAGATGTCGATGGTGCCCGACTTCAGGGTCACGATGGCGCGCTTGGTGTCCTTGCGCTTTCCAGTGCCGAAGCGGGTGCGGCGGGCCTTGCCGACGCGGTTGAGCGTGTTGACCGCGGCCACCTTGACGCCGAAGATCTTCTCGATGGCGAGCTTGATCTCGGTCTTGGTCGCGCGCGGGTCCACGAGGAACGTGTACTTGCCCTCGTCGATGAGCCCGTAGCTCTTCTCGGAGACGACCGGCTTCAGGATGACGTCCCGCGGGTCCTTGTTGATTCCGGTCATGCCGAGACCTCCTCGGTGTCGGCCTCTGCTGCGGCGTTCGCGGCGAGCTTCTTCGCAACGAACGCGTCATAGGCGGCCTTGGTGAAGACGATGTCGTCGGAGACGAGCACGTCGTAGGCGTTCAGCTGGTCGAAGGTCAGCACGTGAACGTACGCGAGGTTGCGCAGGCTCTTGGTGCTGATCTCGTCATTGCGCTCGATCACGACGAGGACGTTCCGCTTGCGCGGGGCGAACTCGGTGAGGACGGCGTTGGCCGCCTTCGTCGAGGGGGCGCCGTCGATCCCGAAGGAGTCGACGACGTGCAGACGGTCGCCCCGAGCGCGGTCGCTGAGCGCACCCAGGAGGGCGGCGGCGATCATCTTCTTGGGGGTGCGCTGCGAGTAGTCACGCGGCTTCGGGCCGTGGACGATGCCACCACCGGTCATGTGCGGCGCGCGGATCGAGCCCTGACGGGCGTTACCGGTGCCCTTCTGCTTGAAGGGCTTGCGGCCGGCGCCGGAGACCTCACCGCGACGCTTGGTCGAGTGGGTGCCCTGGCGAGCCGCCGCGCGCTGCGCGACGACGACCTGGTGGATGAGCGGGATGTTCGTCTTGACGTCGAAGATCGCGGCGGGCAGCTCCACGGAGCCTGCCTTCTTGCCATCTGCACTTCGGACGTCGAGCGCGAGAGTCGAATCAGCCATGGACTCAGGCCCCCTTCACTGCGTTGCGGACGTAGACGATGCGGCCGCGCGCGCCGGGGACGGCGCCCTTGACGAGCAGCAGACCCTTCTCGGCGTCGACCGCGTGGATCGTGAGGTTGAGGACGGTGACGCGCTCGCCACCCATCCGGCCGGCCATGCGCATGCCCTTGAAGACACGGCTGGGGGTCGACGATGCGCCGATCGAGCCGGGCTTGCGGTGGTTGCGGTGCGAACCGTGCGAAGCCGAGACGCCCTTGAAGTTGTGACGCTTCATGACACCGGCGAAGCCCTTGCCCTTGCTGGTGCCGACGACGTCGACCAGCTGGCCGGCCTCGAAGGTGCTCTCCGCGGTCAGCTCCTGACCGAGTGAGTAGTCGGAGGCGTTGGCGGTGCGAACCTCGGTGAGGTGGCGACGGGGGGTCACGCCGGCAGCCTCGAAGTGGGCCGTGAGCGGCTGGTTGACCTTACGGGGGTCGATCTGCCCGTAGGCGATCTGAACCGCGTTGTAGCCGTCGCGCTCGGGGGTGCGAACCTGGGTGACCACGTTCGTGGCAACCTCGATGACGGTGACGGGAATGAGCTTGCCATTCTCGTTCCAGACCTGGGTCATGCCGAGCTTCGTGCCCAGCAGTCCCCGCGAAATCCTGTTGTTGATGTCAGCCATGTCGAACCTCAGAGCTTGATCTCGATGTTGACATCGGCCGGCAGGTCGAGACGCATCAGCGAGTCGACAGCCTTGGGCGTCGGGTCGATGATGTCGATCAGACGCTTGTGGGTGCGCATCTCGAAGTGCTCACGGCTGTCCTTGTACTTGTGCGGCGACCGGATGACGCACACGACGTTCTTCTCGGTCGGGAGGGGCACGGGGCCCACAACCGTTGCACCAGCACGGGTCACGGTGTCGACGATCTTGCGGGCCGACGAATCGAGGCCGGCGTGATCGTACGACTTCAGGCGAATGCGGATCTTCTGTCCCGCCATTGTCTGCTCACTCTCATTCCGCGTCTTACCGACCTGGGCTCCCCAGGGGCATCGGACGCACGGTGGCGCTTGCGCGCCATGGCACTTCTCTGCACTGCTCTGCAGTGCGTTGCTGCACCGCTGTTCTCATGTCAATCCGGATGCCTCGGCATCCGGCTCCTTCACACCCAGGCACGCGCGGACGCAAGCGTCCCCATCTGTCTGAGGTGTCGGATTTTGGTTCTGCTGCCCGCGGCCTAGACGATGATGCTTTCGCGTCGTCTATGCACTGCCCTGGCAGTGATCCAGCGCACGCCAAGAGGGGCGCCGGAATGTGGAACCTCACTAGTCTACGTGTCACCCGGGCGTGTCGCAAACTCGGGCGTGTCGCGGATCTCGCTCCGAGGGACATTCCCAGGATCGCAGACGCCCGCGCTCCGCGGGATCACGATCCGGACACTTGACTCATGACAAGAGGAGCAACCGTGGCAGAATGACAGGGCCGTCGCTTGGGGGAGCGGCACGCTGTGCCATGGGCACCGCAAGCCCAGGTGGCGGAAGGGGGGGATTCGCGTGACGTCGAAAGTGGTCGGATCGGCAAGAGAGCCGATCGACCGGGCGAAGTCATTTCGCTCACCGAGCAGACCGGCACCCGAACAGGGTGCGCCGGCTCGCTCGACGCGCGATGCCCGCGGCGGCGCAGACTGGCGGGCGCGCTACGCCCGGCGGCTGTGGATCAGCGACCTGCTCGTGCTCACCGTCGTCATCTACGGAACCCAGGTGGCCTGGTTCGGCCTGGGCAATGCCCAGGTGTCGATCCGCGAGGACTCGCGCCTGAGCAACGTCTCGTACTGGATCTTCTCGACCGTGCTGCTCGCGCTGTGGATGTGGGGCCTGAGCCTCGCCGACTCACGCAGCGACCGGGCGATCGGCACCGGCGCCGCAGAGTACGTCAGGGTCATCTCGGTCAGCACGCGCCTGTTCGGCCTGATCGCGATCGCCGCGTTCCTGCTGCGCGTCGACGTCGCGCGGGGGTATCTGCTGATCAGCCTGCCCCTCGGCATCCTGGCCCTCCTGTTCGAGCGATGGATGTGGCGCAAGTGGCTGATCCGCCAGCGGGCCAAGGGCCACTGGAGCGCCACCGTGCTCCTGGTGGGGTCCGAGGCATCCGTCGCCCAGATCGGGGCGGCCCTGCGCCGCACGCCGAGCGCCGGCTACCGGATCGTCGGAGCGTGCACCCCGGGCGGCAAGCCCGGCGGCACGGTGCGCGACACCGACATCCCGATCGTCGGAGGAGTGCAGGACGTCCTGGACGTGCTCCTGCATCTCGACGCGGACACCGTCGCGGTCACCAGCGCCGATGAGCTGCCGCCGTCGGGAGTGAAGCGCATCTCGTGGGCGCTCGAGACCGGTAGCCGGCACCTCGTCCTCGCGCCGGCCATCGCCGACGTCGTCGGTCCGCGCATCCAGACCCGACCGGTTGCGGGCCTTCCGCTGATCCACGTCGAGACGCCGCGCTACAGCATGGGCCAGCGATTCGTGAAGCGCGCGCTGGACATCCTGCTCGCAGCCATCGGCATCGTGCTGCTGAGCCCGGTGATGGCGATCATCGCCATCATGATCGCCTCGTCCTCGTCCGGCCCCGTGCTGTTCTGGCAGCGCCGCGTCGGCTTCGACGGCCGTGAGTTCCGGATGCTCAAGTTCCGCACGATGGTCGACGGCGCCGAGTCGATGCTGCCTGACCTGCTGGCGCAGCGCGACTCCGGCAACGAAGTGCTCTTCAAGATGCTCGTCGACCCGCGGGTCACCCCGCTCGGGCGCCGGCTGCGCCGCTACAGCCTCGACGAGATCCCCCAGCTGTTCAACGTCCTCGGCGGGTCGATGTCGCTCGTCGGTCCTCGCCCTGCGCTGCCGACCGAAGTCGCGCGGTACGACGAGCACGTGCATCGCAGGTTCCTCGTCAAGCCGGGCATCACCGGCATCTGGCAGATCAGCGGGCGCTCGACCCTCTCCTGGGAGGAGTCGGTGCGCATCGACCTCGCCTACGTGGAGAACTGGTCGCTGGTCGGCGACGTCGTCATCCTCCTCAAGACGCTGCGTGCCGCCCTCGCCCCGGGGAGAACGGCCGCATGACGTGACGGGGCTGATCGTCAACGAGTGGATCGAGGCGGCGGGCGGGGCGGAGCGGGTGCTGGCTCGGCTCGCGACCCTCTTCCCCGACGCCGACCTGCTGTGCCTCTGGAACGACGACCGGACGCGGTTCCCCGATCGCACCGTGCGTGAGACCTGGCTCGCCCGGACCCCGCTGCGCCGCCACAAGGCGCTCGCCCTGCCGGTCATGCCGATCACCTGGCGCCTCCCCCGGCAGACCAGCCACGACTGGACGCTCGTGAGCTCGCACGCGTTCGCCCATCACGTGCGGGTGGAAGGCGACGGACCCAAGTACGTCTACGTCCACACCCCGGCGCGCTACCTGTGGGCGCCGGAGCTCGATCGGCGAGGTGACAACCTCGCGGTCAAGATCGCCGGCCCGCCGCTGCGCGCGCTCGACAAGCGCACCGCACAGCATTCAACCGGACTCGCCGCCAACAGCCGCTTCGTCGCAGACCGGATCGAACGCTCCTGGGGACGCACCGCGCAGGTGATCCATCCGCCCGTCGATGTCGCGGGGATCGTACGCGGGGACTGGCGCGAACAGCTGACCGATGCCGAGCGGCGCACGCTCGATGCGCTCCCCGACGACTTCGTGCTGGGCGTCTCGCGTTTCATCCCCTACAAGCGGCTCGACACCGTGATCCAGATCGGCGAGCTGCTGGACCGGCCCACCGTGGTGGCCGGCTTCGGTCCGCTCGAGGCGGAGCTGCGGGCTCAGGCCGCCGAGTCCCGGGTGCCGGTGCACATTCTGCTGCGGCCGAGCGACGCCATGGTGCGGGCGCTGATGGCGAAGGCGGGTCTGTTCGTCTTCCCCCCGATCGAGGACTTCGGCATCGTGGCCGTCGAGGCGATGGCGGCGGGCACCCCGGTGATGGCCAACCGCGTCGGCGGGTCCGGCGAGTCCGTGCTGGAGGGCGTCGGCGGCGCGCTGTTCGATCCGCGCTCCGCGGAGGAGGCGCTCGCGGCCGCGGCCGTCTGCGCAGGCCTCCCGCGCGCCGGCATCACCGAGCATGCCTGGCGATTCGACGCCACCCAGTTCGATCGCGCGCTCACCGCATGGCTGAGCCCGCGCATCGCCGTGCCCCAGCTGCCGCTGCGCTGACCCGCTGCGGCCTCAGGCGTCGATCGGCGCGTGCGCGCCGACCCACCGCCTGATCGCATCCTGGAAGAGCGGGGTGTCGAAGTCCTGGGCCCGCGCGACGCAGTCCGCCGCGGACAGTCCGACGACACGGTCGACGGCGCTGCGCAGCTCGGCGGGGGTCCACTCGTACACGTGCGCGCCGGTGACGCCGTCGATCACCGACTCGGATGCGCCACCGATCGCGTTGGCGATGACCGGGGTACCGGAGGCCATCGCCTCGACCGGCACGATGCCGAAGTCCTCGATGGCCGCGAACACCAGCGCCGCGGCGCGACGGTAGAGGGCGCGGAGGAGCGCGAACGACGGGGTGTCGACGAAGCGCACGGCGCCGGGGTGGCCCAGCGCGTGCGCGCGCAGGCGCGGCCCGTCAGGTCCTCCGCCGGCGAGCACGACCGGCAGACCCGCGGCGATGCCGGCATCGATCACCGCTTCGAGGCGCTTGTAGCGCACGAATCGGGAGACGCCGAGCAGGAAGCTCTCCGGAAGGGAGTCGAGCACGGCCCGATCGGCCGGGGAGAGCTCCACCGGATCTTCGGCGAACGTGTGCACATCCACCGGTGGATAGATCACCTGCGCTTCGCGGTCCCACTTGTCGGCGATGCGCGCGGCGACGTATCGGCTGTTCGCCGCGATCGCCGTCGCCTCCGCGGCACGCCGGCGATCCAGCGGCTTCAGCATCGCCGAGACCGCGCGGGCCATGGTGCTCTCGCCGCGGCCGTCGAGCTCAGGCACCCACACGTACCGTGCCGGGGTGTGCGCATAGACGAGCTTCGGCGCGCTGCGAGCAGGACCGGCGAACCGGGCATGATGCGCGAACGCATGGCTGCTGCAGAGCACCCAGTCCGCGTCGCGCTCAGGGAGGTTCCGCCAGACGGCGGGCATGAGCGGCAGGGCTGCCATCTTGTGCCCATGCAGCGGTGTGCGGGCCAGCCAGGACTCCTCGACGCCGGTGAACCGCCCCTCGCTGTCGTTCCACAGGCAGAAGCGCTCCGCATCCGGAAACGTCTCGCTGAGCACGGCGAAGACATTCTCGGAGCCGCCGTTGCGCTGCAGCCACTCGTGGACGATGATCCCGCTCATCGGGCAGTGCCTCTCCCCCCKGAGTACGCCCCCGATAGCCGGGTTCCGCACGAGCCTTACGCGCCCGCACAGCGTCCGGTCATATTACCTGCCGATCCCGAGAGACAGGCATCGGCGCCCTTCGACAGGCTCAGGGACCGGGCGACGGCTCGCTGCCGACCGCTCCCTCGCCCTTGTCGCTGTCGCTGTCGCTGTCGAAGAACTCGGTGACCTTGCCCTTGCCGTCCTCGAACACCTGCTTGCTCTTGTCGATCAGCTGCTCGCCCTTTTCGCTCTCGACGAAGTCGGTGACCTTCTCCTTGCCGTCCTGGAACAGCTTCTTGCTCTTGTTGAACAGGTCATCGAAGCCCATGGGTCCACTCCTTCGCACGGCGCCCGCGGCGGACGCACCGGAGCCCATCGTCGCGGGCGGGCGCGGCATCCGTCAAACCTCAGAGACCTCCGGATACGACAAAAGAGGGCCGGACCCTAAGGTCCGACCCTCTTTCAGCAGTCAGTCAGTGACTACTTCAGGATCTTCGTGACCGTGCCGGCGCCGACGGTGCGGCCACCCTCACGGATCGCGTAGCCGAGGCCCTCTTCCATGGCGATGGGCTGGATCAGCTCAACGGTCATGTCGGTGGTGTCGCCGGGCATGACCATCTCGGTGCCCTCAGGCAGCGTGATGACGCCGGTGACGTCGGTGGTGCGGAAGTAGAACTGCGGGCGGTAGTTCGTGAAGAACGGGTTGTGACGGCCGCCCTCCTCCTTGGACAGGATGTACGCCGTGCCCTCGAAGTTGGTGTGCGGGGTGACCGAACCGGGCTTGACGACAACCTGGCCGCGCTCGACGTCGTCACGCTTGGTGCCGCGCAGGAGCAGACCACAGTTCTCGCCGGCCCATGCCTCGTCGAGCTGCTTGTGGAACATCTCGATACCGGTGACGATCGTCTTCTGCGTCGGGCGCAGACCCACGATCTCGACCTCGGAGTTGATCGCGAGGGTGCCGCGCTCGGCGCGACCCGTCACGACCGTGCCACGGCCGGTGATGGTGAAGACGTCCTCGACGGGCATGAGGAAGGGCTTGTCCTTGTCGCGGATCGGGTCCGGAACGGACTCGTCAACGGCGTCCATGAGGTCGAGGATGGACTGGGTCCACGTCTCGTCGCCCTCGAGAGCCTTGAGGCCCGAGACGCGGATGACCGGCGCGTTGTCGCCATCGAAGTCCTGGCTGGACAGCAGCTCGCGGACCTCGAGCTCGACGAGCTCCAGGATCTCCTCGTCGTCGACCATGTCGCTCTTGTTGAGCGCCACGAGCAGGTACGGCACGCCGACCTGCTTGGCCAGCAGCACGTGCTCGCGCGTCTGGGCCATCGGGCCGTCGGTGGCGGCGACCACGAGGATCGCGCCGTCCATCTGAGCAGCACCGGTGATCATGTTCTTGATGTAGTCGGCGTGACCCGGGGCGTCGACGTGCGCGTAGTGGCGCTTCGGCGTCTCGTACTCGACGTGCGAGATGTTGATCGTGATGCCGCGCTGACGCTCTTCGGGAGCGGAGTCGATCGACGCGAAGTCGCGCTGCACGTTGGTCTTCGACGGGTACTTGTCGGCGAGCACCTTCGAGATCGCGGCGGTGAGCGTGGTCTTGCCGTGGTCGACGTGACCGATCGTTCCGATGTTCACGTGCGGCTTGGTCCGCTCGAACTTGGCCTTAGCCACTGGGTCCTCCTAGGACATTCGTGTAGATGCTCCGGGCGCTGGATTGCGACCGGTTCTCTACGGGGATTGGTTTCTACCTTAGTAGAGAGGGTTGGGATGAAACTGTGTGAAGTTGTGGAACCGGATGCCGGGGGCCTGGGCCCCCGGCATCCGGAGGACTACTCGCCCTTGGTCTTCTGGACGATCTCGTCTGCGACGTTGCGCGGGACCTCGGCGTAGCTGTCGAACTCCATGGAGTAGACGGCGCGGCCGGAGGTCTTCGAGCGGAGGTCGCCGATGTAGCCGAACATCTCGGACAGCGGCACGAGGGCGCGGACGACCTTGACGCCGGCAGCATCCTCCATCGACTGGATCTGGCCGCGGCGGCTGTTCAGGTCGCCGATGACGTCGCCCATGTACTCCTCGGGAGTACGGACCTCGACCGACATGATCGGCTCGAGGATGACGGGGTTCGCCTTGCGGACCGCCTCCTTGAAGCCCATCGAGCCGGCGATCTTGAACGCCATCTCCGACGAGTCGACATCGTGCGCGGCACCGTCGAGCAGGATCGCCTTGACGCCGACCATCGGGTAGCCCGCGAGGACTCCGACGTTCATCGCGTCCTGGAAGCCGACGTTGACCGAAGGGATGTACTCGCGCGGGATGCGGCCACCGCCGACCTTGTTCTCGAACTCGTACGTCGTGTCGGCCGTGACCTCGAGGGGCTCGATCGCGAACTGGATCTTCGCGAACTGGCCGGATCCACCGGTCTGCTTCTTGTGCGTGTAGTCGTGACGCTCGACGGCCTTCTTGATCGTCTCGCGGTACGCGACCTGCGGCTTGCCGACGTTCGCCTCGACGCGGAATTCGCGCTTCATGCGGTCGACCAGGATGTCGAGGTGCAGCTCGCCCATGCCCTTGATGACGGTCTGGCCGGTGTCCGAGTTCTGCTCGACGCGGAACGTCGGGTCCTCCTCGGCGAGCTTCTGGATCGCGAGACCCAGCTTCTCCTGGTCAGCCTTCGTCTTGGGCTCGATCGCGACCTCGATGACCGGCTCGGGGAACGTCATCGACTCGAGCACGACCTGGTGCTGCGAGTCCGACAGGGTGTCGCCCGTGGTCGTGTCCTTGAGGCCGATGACCGCGTAGATGTGACCGGCGGTGACCGAGTCGACCGGGTTCTCCTTGTTGGCGTACATCTGGAAGATCTTCCCGATGCGCTCCTTCTTGGACTTGGTCGAGTTGACGACCTGTCCGCCGGAGTCCAGGTGACCGGAGTACACGCGGATGTAGGTGAGGCGACCGAAGAACGGGTGCGTCACGATCTTGAACGCCAGGGCCGTGAACGGCTCCTCGCGGTCCGAGTGGCGCAGGATGACGATCTCTTCGTTCTTCGGGTCGTGCGCCTCGATCGCGGGCACGTCCAGCGGCGACGGGAGGTAGTCCACGACCGCGTCGAGCATCGGCTGCACGCCGCGGTTCTTGAACGCCGAGCCGCAGAGCACGGGGTAGATCTCCGAGTTGACGGTCAGCTTGCGAATCGCGGCCTTGATCTCGGCGACCGTGAGGGGCTCGCCCCCGAAGTGCTTCTCGAGGAGCTCCTCGTCCGTTTCGGCGACGGTCTCGAGCAGGATCTCGCGGTACTTGGCCACGACCTCGGCCATGTCGGCCGGGATCTCCTGGATGTCGTACTTGGCGCCCATGGTGACATCACCCTTGGAGTCGCCCGCCCAGACCAGCGCGCGCATCTCGACGAGGTCGACGACGCCGACGAAGTCGTTCTCGACGCCGATCGGCAGCTGCAGCACGAGCGGCTTGGCCTTGAGCTTGTTGATGATCGTGTCGACCGTGAAATAGAAGTCGGCGCCGAGCTTGTCCATCTTGTTGACGAAGCAGATGCGCGGGACCTCGTACTTGTCGGCCTGACGCCAGACGGTCTCGGACTGGGGCTCGACGCCCTCCTTGCCGTCGAAGACGGCGACCGCGCCATCGAGCACGCGAAGCGAGCGCTCGACCTCGACCGTGAAGTCGACGTGGCCGGGGGTGTCGATGATGTTGATCTGGTTCTTGTCCCAGAAGCACGTGACAGCAGCGGAGGTGATCGTGATGCCACGCTCCTGCTCCTGCTCCATCCAGTCGGTGGTCGAGGCGCCGTCGTGCGTCTCACCGATCTTGTGGTTGGTCCCCGTGTAGAACAGGATGCGCTCGGTCGTCGTCGTCTTGCCGGCATCGATGTGCGCCATGATGCCGATGTTGCGGACCTTCGTGAGGTCGGTGAGCACGTCTTGTGCCACGGGTGTCTTCCTAACTTGTGATTCTGGGCCGGGCGCTGAGCGTGTCGAAGCGTCCGGGTGTCCGGGATCGGCCCCGCAGGGGGCCGATCCCGGACGAAGCGGCTGTTACCAGCGGTAGTGCGCGAAGGCGCGGTTCGACTCGGCCATCTTGTGGGTGTCTTCGCGGCGCTTGACCGCGGCACCCAGGCCGTTCGAGGCATCCAGAATCTCGTTCTGGAGGCGCTCGGTCATCGTCTTCTCACGACGACCCTTGGCGTAGCTCACGAGCCAGCGCAGCGCGAGCGTGTTCGCACGGTGCGGCTTGACTTCGATCGGCACCTGGTAGGTCGAGCCACCGACGCGGCGGCTCTTGACCTCGAGGGTCGGGCGCACGTTGTCGAGCGCCTTCTTCAGGGTGGCGACAGCGTCCTGGCCGTTCTTGGCCTCGACGCCCTTGAGGGCGGTGTACACGATCGACTCGGCGAGCGACTTCTTGCCGTCGACGAGGATCTTGTTCACGAGCTGGCTGACGATCGGTGCGCCGTAGACCGGGTCGTTGACGACGGGGCGCTTCGGGGCGGGTCCCTTACGAGGCATATTCCTTAACCCTTCTTCGCGCCGTAGCGGCTGCGAGCCTGCTTACGGTTCTTGACGGCCTGGGTGTCCAGGGCGCCACGGACGATCTTGTAGCGGACACCGGGGAGGTCCTTCACGCGACCGCCGCGGACGAGCACGAGCGAGTGCTCCTGCAGGTTGTGGCCCTCGCCGGGGATGTAGGCGGTGACCTCGGTGCCGTTGCGGAGCTTGACACGGGCGACCTTGCGCATCGCCGAGTTGGGCTTCTTGGGCGTGGTCGTGTACACGCGGGTGCAGACACCCGCCTGCTGCGGGTTCGCCTTGAGCGCCGGCGCCTTGGTCTTGGTGACCTTGGGCGAGCGACCCTTGCGAACCAACTGCTGAATGGTTGGCACGTTCTCTCCTATGTTGTGCTGCACGGTGACAGCGTCGTGGTCTCACCTGAAGCTGGACGGATCTTTCGATCTGTTTCACCTGAGGCTCACGTGGACCCACCGGCGCGGCAGAATGATCTGACGCGATTTGTGTGGTGGATAAGCCGTGGGGGCGGACTGTTCGCAGTCCGATCCCTGAGATGCAGCGCTCTTGGCTCCGTCGTCCATGCCGGGGCACGTCGGACGGCGCGCGAAAGCGCACACCCTTTGATGATACGCGACCGGTGGAGGGCCGGTCAAACGCGGCGTGTCGTCCGCCGCTCATCCCCTCGCAGGGTCAGGGGATGAGCGCCAGCGCGAAGATTCCGGCGACGGCAAGTGCGACGAGGACGGATGCCGCGACCACGGCGATCAGCGCGGTCCGGCGTCGGCGGCGGCGGGTGGCGGCCTCCCCCGCCGCACGGTCCACTGGTGCCTGCAACGGCCGCGGGGACGGTGGTCGGCGGGTGATCTCAGGCTGCTCCGGGGTCCGCGGCGGATAGGCGACGTGCGCCTCGGGCGGCGCGGCGATCCGATGCGGCGGCGCGGCGCCGACCGTGGCGTGGGGGCCGGCGGCGGCCGCGGCATCCGATCGCGCGGCAGCGCTCGGCTGCGACCCGCTCGGGKACCGGGGACGCGACTTGCGGCGGACGACGATCGTCGACCCGTCGTCGGACGTCGCGTCACCGGCCGAGGGGTCCGCGTGGCGCTGCGGCCCCGGACGCCTGCCCGGGTGCGTGTCGTCGGGATCGACCGGCTGGGTGGCGTCGGGGTCGATGCCGCGGCGCCTCGAGATGGCGGTCGCGTCGTCGGGCTCGACGTGCGCGGCCGGATCGTCCGTCATCGCCGGCCCACCGTCATCCGTCGCTGCGGCTCAGCCGGACCTCGGCGTCGCCGAGGAAGAAGAGGTCACCCGCCTCGACCTCTTCGCCGGGCGTCGCGGCCACTTCGGTGCCCATCAGGGTCGTGAAGAGGACTCCGTTGGTGGAGTCGAGATCGGTGATGTACCAGCGATCGTCGCGCAGCGCGAGACGGGCGTGCGTCTTGGAGATCGTCCGGGTGTCGTCGTCGAGCGAGACCAGCTGCGCATCGGGGAAGGCCGGGTCGGGCGCGGGCCGGCGACCGAGGATGGCCACGGCCGAAGTCAGCGGGATGGGCGCCCCGAGCCGCGGCGCGATGACCCAGCCGGTGCGCTTGCGCCGCGCGACGATCGTCTGGTCGAGGGCGTCCTCGTCGGGGATGTGCGGCAGCACGTGCTGCGCGGACACCGATGCCAGCGCCGAACGCGGACCCCCGGCATCCGGTGCTCCGGCGATCGCCGAGACGGGGCCGGACGTCTCGGGGAAGGCCTCGGCCTCTTCAGGCAGCGGCGAGCGGGTGGGCGCCCAGGGCTCCTGGGCGGACAGCGGCGGCGCAGCCGGCACGCGCGTCACAGGGGGTGCGTCATCGAGCCCGCGGCGAACGGTGGGCGGCGCGGGGGGCGCGGCGGCCGCCGGCGGCGGAAGCGGCACGGCGGAGATCGGCGCAGGGGCGCCGGAGATCGCCCCGGTGACCTCGCCCGTCCAGTCGGACTCGTCGTCGAAGGCGAGCCCTGCACCGAGCAGCGGCGCCGCCGATGACGGAAGCGGCGGCGGGGTCCACCCGGCGCGCGTGACCACGGGCTCGTCGGCGGATCGGCCGGCGACCGGGGCGGGGGGCGCCGGCGGGACCGGCGGGACCGGCGGGAGCGGGGGGACCGGCGGGAGCGGCTCGTACGATGCTGCTTCCGCGAACGGCCACGCGGAGTCGGCGGCCAGCGGCGCCGGTGCGGGCACCTCCGGGGCGCCGGTGCGCACCGGACCGCCGCCGACGCGCTCACGACCGATCCAGCGCGCCGATCCGGCACCGAGGACGGTCGCCCAGACCGGGAACAGCAGTGCCGCGAGCACGGTCATGCCGGCTCCGTAGCCGAAGGCGAGGTTGATCCGGTGCGCCGCGACGACGATGCACACCCAGACGAGCAGCGGCCCGATGAACGGCACCAGGACGAGGAGGTACAGCCAGCCGGAGAGTCCGCCCAGCTGCAGCACGACGACGTGATTGTAGATCGGCACCCAGGCCTTCCACGGCTCTTCGCCGCTCTTGCGGAAGAGCGCGGACAGCGCGAGGCCGATCCAGACGTACAGCAGGACGCCGAAGACGATGCCCGTCACGGCAAGGGCGAGGACGGTGGAGCCGTCGAATGTGTTCATGGCGATGTGCGATGGCTCGGTGCGGAGCCGCGCATCCCCCTCTCAGCGGTGCGATCCCGGCGACCGGTGACGGGCGTCAGTTGTCGGACGAACGATCTCAACGATACGGTCGCGCGGAGCCCGCGCCAGAATCCCCGCTCCGCGCGAAGCCCGCGTCGCTCCTCGTCGACGATCCGCCAGAAGGCGGCGGCGTCGGCGTCGGTCGCCCGCTCCGCCGAGAACACGGCCTGATCGGCGGTGGACGCGAGCCGTGCACCGGATGCCGTGGCGTAGACCGCGGCGACCTCGGTGCGGGTGAGCGATGCGGGAGCCGCGCGACCCGCGTCGGTCGCGGCATCCACGTATTCATCCCAGCCGCCGGCGATCCGGTCCGCCGGGAGGTGCGCACCACGCCGGCCACGCCGCCGCGCGGCCTTCGCCCCGATGACTGCGAGGAACGGCCCGAACGCGAGCGTGCCCAGCAGCAGGGCGATGCCGGCGATCCGCAGCGTGGGCCACAGCCAGGCCAGATCTGCGCGCTGGTCATCCGGCGGACCCTCGTCGGGCACGGATTCCTGCTGGACCGGCTGCGGCGGGAGCACCTCGTGGACCGTCTCGGGGAGCACATCGGTGACGTTCTCGGGATCGCGCTGCTTCGAGACGTCGAGGCGCGGCGGATTCTCGTACTGCGGCGTCGCATCGATCGGCACCCAGGCGCCGTTCGCGTTCTGCACCTCGGTCCACGCCGCGAGGTCCTGCGCGCGGCAGGTGCCGTCGGCGCAGGTGGGCAGCGTCGCGTCCGGCGAGCTCAGTCGCACGCCGACGACCACCCGGGCCGGAAACCCGAGGTCCTGGGCGATGAGCGCCACGGCGACGCTGAACTGCTCGTCGTCGCCGATCGCCGCGACGAAGTCGGAGGACGCCGCGGCCTCGGGATCGGACTCTCGCGCCAGCAGGCTGGCGAACATCGCATCGATGCGCGCCAGCGAGTGCCCCGAGGCGCTCGGCTGGAAGGCGTACCCAGGCAGGTCCTGCGCCCACCGGGCGGGCGTCTCGCCCATCGAGAGCGCGTGGCTGAGGTACCCGCGCTCGCGCAGCAGGCGGACGAGACCCTCGAGCGCGACCCCCCCGGCGCCCTCCTGGTGCTCCTGCACCCAGGCCGCGAGGCTCTCCGGAAGGGGGAGCGCCCCGGCCGGAACGCCAGGCGGCGCAAGCGCGGCGAGAGCAGGGACGGCAGGGTCGGCGCCGGAGACGACGAAGCCGTCGCCGGGGGCGAGCCCTCCCCCGGCCGTCTGCAGACCGGCCGCCGCGGACGCGCTGTAGTAGAAGCCCTCGGCGAGGGCGGCCGCGCGGTCGCCGTCGAACTCGACCGAGGCGACCCGGCCGGCCGTCGGCATCCAGACCCCGGTGAGACTGTCGATCACGACCTGCATGCGCAGCGGCTCCCCCGCCCCCGGATCGAGTGCCGCCGGCACCCGGACGAACTGCGCCTCGTCCACGGAGTGGGCGCCGCCGGAGCGGAAGACCTCGCCGTCGTAGCTGTCCAGCGTCGCCAGGCGCACGCGCGCCGGGGCGCCATCCTGAGCCGCGACCGTGAACAGGACGTCGTCGGCGCGCGCGTCGGCGAAGAAGGAGCGGTAGGTCGCGAGCGGGCTGATCTCGGCGGCGAGATCGATGTCGGGCCCCGCAGCGGCCCGCAGCACGTTGCGGTCGGCGCCGCGCGCGACGAACGGGACGGTCGCCACGACGCCGACGATCGCCACCGCGACCAGGCCGGCCCCGAGCGCGGCGCGGCGCCGATCGGCGGCGGACGGCCTGCGGAGCAGGCGGACGCCCCCGGACGTGGCGGCGCGCTCGAGCGCGCGCACCCGTTCGTCGCGGCCCCGCCAGGCGAGCCACAGCAGCGTCGTGACCAGACCCGCGATGCCGATGGCGGTCTCGAGCGGCGCGTAGAGGCGCACCGGCCCGATCGGCAAGGCGGGGCTGACGGAGGCGCGGCCGAAGATCAGGCCGAAGAACACCATGCCCAGGGCGATCGGAGCCGCGCCGTACGCGCGGCGGTCCGCGCGCCAGGACAGCACGAGGGCGGCGCACGTCCCCCCGAGGAAGACCACGAGCGCCGGGACGAGCAGATTGCGATACGTCCCGACCGGCAGATCGACGGTGATGAGATCCTTCCAGGCGAGCACCGTGCCGGCCAGGAGATCGACGAATCCGCGCAGGAGGTCGGGGGTCCCGCCGATCCGCGACGGCACCGCGAGCGGCACGCCGACCACGAGGAAGGCGATGGCGCAGACCGCCGTCGTCAGCAGGGCGCTCCAGCGCCGGAGGCGCGCCGCGACCGCGATGAGCGCCGCGACACCCGCGGCGACGATCACCAGGAGCGCGAACCACCAGGAGCGGTAGATCGGCCACGCGGCCACCGCCGCGATGCCGACCATGGCGGCGACGAAGACCGAGCCGGCGACGATCCGGGCCCGCGCGGGTCGCACCGCTGTCGTGGCGGGGCCGGCCGTCATGACGTCGCCCCCCGCAGCAGCAGACCGGCCAGGTCCTCGAGCGTGCCCACCGTCAGCACCGTGAGCCCGGCCAGGCTCTGGATGCGCGGGTGCGCGCGCTCATCCGCGATCACCGCGACGACCGCGGTGTCGCCGGGGAACATGAGGGCGGCCTGCCGGAGGCGCGTGAGGGAGAGTGTCGACCCCACCACCATCACGGCGATCGAGAGCCGCCCGTTCGCTTCGGCCGTGAGGCGACAGACATCCTCCACGCGCATCGTGTTCTCGAGGCGATCGACGCCGCTGAACCCGTCGAGCAGCGCGCGCGGCGAGACCGTGGGCAGATGCCGGATGGCGCGCAGCCGCCCGCGCACAACGCGGGGGATCTCCGAGCCGGTGACCACATCGAGGTCGCGGGCGTCGCGCACCGCGCGCACCCCGAGCGAGGCCGCGCAGCCGACGGCGAGCTCGAACTCGTCGGCATCCGAGTACTCGTCCTCCGCGATGCCGAGCACGACAGCCATGCGCGATCGCCGGGACTCCTCGTACTGGCGCACCATCAGCTGCCCGGTCTTCGCCGTCGACTTCCAATGGATCTGGCGGCGGGAGTCGCCGGACGCGTACTCGCGGATGGCGTGGAACGACATGTCCGCGTCGACGAGCCGGCGGGTCGGGTTGCCCTCGAGGTCGCGGATCAGCCCGGCGCTCGTGGACGGCACCGGGATGGTGCGGGGATGGACGTAGAGGTCGTGGACCTCGGCGAAGGCGTGCTCGCGGCGCAGCAGGCCGAGCGGATCGCTGCGCACGGTCGTGGCCGGGCCGACCCGCACGATCCCGCGGCGGAGGTCGGCGATGTCGAGCGGCTGCGACACCGAGTGCGCCGGGCGCAGCAGCGGCACGCCGTACTCCACGAGCCCCGCACCCACCGGGATGTCGATGCGGCCGGGCAGGGTCGTGCGGCGGCCCTCGTTGCGGATCACGACCTCGCCGGTCACGCTCTGCCCTGCGACGATCCGCTCGTGCGCGAGCCGGAGATCGATGTCGTAGGCGCGGGAGCCGAAGAGGAAGGGCATGGCAAGCACCAGCAGGACCGCCGCGACCGCTCCCGCGACCATCCACTCGACCCAGCCGAACACGATCCCCATCGTGAGCCCGACGGTCGCCGCGCCGGCGACGAGGACGCCGGCGGGCCGCACCGTGCGCGCGCTCCACTCCGCGGCGGCCGCCGTGGCCGCCCCGGCCCTGCGCAGCGACGCGGTCGCCCACACGACGGCGCGCACGAGCCGGCGACCGCCMGCGCCGGTCGCGACCGTGCGCACGGTCGTCTCGTTCGCGCCGCCCGTTGCGGCGGTCGTGCGACTGATCCGGGTCTCGGTCGGACTCATCAGGCCTCGCGACGCGTGGGGGGCGCGACATCCAGCAGCACCTGTCCGACCACGGCCTCCTGCGTGACCCCGTCAAACTCGGCCTCGGGGTGCAGGATCAGGCGGTGCGAGAGCACCGGCACGGCGAGCGCCTTGACGTCGTCGGGGGTCGAGTAGGTGCGGCCGAGCGAAGCGGCGCGGGTGCGCGAGGCGCGCGTGAGCGCGAGGGCGCCGCGGATGCTGACGCCCAGGCGCACCTCGTCGGCCGAGCGGGTGGCGTCCACGAGCCGGGCGATGTAGTCCAGCACGAGCGCGTCGATGTAGACGTCGCGCGCCAGGTCGGCCATGCCGACGAGCGCCTGCGGCGTGATGACGGCGGCGAGTTCGCTGGTGGCGACGGCGGCGCCGTCGAGGATGCGGACCGTCGACGCATGGTCGGGGTAGCCGAGCGACGTGCGCATCATGAAGCGGTCGAGCTGCGCCTCGGGCAGCCGGTAGGTGCCGGCCTGCTCCACGGGGTTCTGCGTCGCGAGCACGAGGAAGGGCACGCCGACCTGGTGCGACACGCCGTCGACCGTCACCCGGCCCTCCTCCATGACCTCCAGCAGGGCGGACTGCGTCTTCGGGCTCGCCCGGTTGATCTCGTCGGCCAGCAGGATGTTGGCGAAGACGGGACCCGAGTGGAACTCGAACTTGCCGGTGGCCTGGTCGTAGACCGTGATGCCGGTGATGTCACCCGGGAGCAGGTCGGGGGTGAACTGGATCCGGGTGTTGGTGCCCTGCACGGACTGCGCCATCGCCCGCGCCAGCGAGGTCTTGCCGGTGCCTGGGACATCCTCGAGCAGCACATGGCCGTCGCTCAGCATCGCCGCCAGCACCAGCTCGACCACGTGCCGCTTGCCGAGCACCGCTCGCTCGACGTTGTCGGCGAGCTGGGCGAAGGTCTGCGCGAACCAGGTGGCCTGCTCCTGGGTGATGGTCATTCGGGTTCTTCCTTCGGGTTCGGCGGGGGCGGGTTTCAGCGCGGTCATGGCGTGGCGGGAGGGAGATTCGGCTGGCAGGTGGCGCTGAGGACGGCGGATGCATTGGAGAGGCCCCAGTTCTGGGCGCTCCAGCTGACGGCGACGCCGATCCCCGCCACGCGGACGGCGCCGACGGGAACCTGCCACGACCCCGCCGTGTAGGGGAGCACGGCATTGCCGCTGTCGTAGAACGTGAGCCCGGCATCGGCAAAGGAGATCGCGGCCTTGCCGAGGGGTGTGGCGGACGAATCGCCGCGCGTCGTCAGCGTGCTCCCACCGACGCAGGACTGCACCGACCAGGTCGCCTGCAGCTGGTACGGGGCGCTGCCCGCGGCCGGGACGACCTTCGCCCACGGGGTCGCCGTGCCCCAGCGATCGTGGACATACCGGACGGTGATGCCGGGGTCGCGGTCGAAGACCGTGGCGGGCCAGCCGGAGAACTCCACGTGGTTGTTGTTCGGCATCCGCTCGCTCGAAACCGGCTGCGCGCGCACGAGCCACTCGGCACGGCTGTCCGTGACGTTCGGCACGCCGTCCACGGTGAAGGTCCAGCCCTGCGGAGCGCGCCCGGTCTGCACGGCCCGCACGCTCGCCGACGTGGTGACCTGCCCGAACGAATCCCCATCGAACCAGGACTCCGCGCAGAGCACGAAGCGGTACTCCTCGCCGTCGGCGAGCCCGGCGAACACCGCCGTCGCGCCGTCGTCGGAGGGGTCGCACCGGTCGCCGTCGCGCACGATGCCGAAGCGGATGCTGGAGCCGTCGCCGTTGAGGGTCGCCGAGGCGGTGGCGGTCACCGTGGCGGTGCCGTCGCCGATCGAGGTGGCGCTGAGGGTCAGGACCGGGTCGCGGGGCGCCCCTATGCCGTTCGCCGAGATCGTCGTCGCCGCACCGAACACGTCGCCGCCGAGACCCGCCGGGAGCTCATAGCGCGTGTACGGCGTGACGGTGATCGGAGAGGACACGTTCGATCCGACGCGGTACGCCGGCAGTTCGATGCGCCGATCGTGCGAGGACACCGCAACGCGCACGGTCTCCCCCGCCGGGCTGGTCACCTCGATCGCGCCCGTCCGGTCCGTGTCGATGCCGTCGATGGTGAGCGCGACGATCCCGCCCTCGCCGTCGGTGACGACCGGTGCGGCCACGATGGACCCCGGTGCCGCGGGAGGGTCGTACGCCCACGCGACCGTCCGCACACTGGCGCGCGATTCGCCGACGGCGTTCACGGCGACGGCCTCATAGGTCCGCTGCTCGCCGTTCGGGGCGCTGATCGCCGGGCAGTCGCCGTCCGCGCCGCAACGCGCCACGATGCGGCCGTCGGAGCGGATGATGAATCCGGACAGCGCGGGGTAGGCCTGGGCCGCCTCGCCCGGGTCGACGCGGAGCGTCAGTTCGCCGTCGGTGAAGCCGGTCTGCGCCACGCTCGCCGGCGTCTGCGGGAAGCCCTGCAGGTCGAGCACGAGGCGGCCGTCGCGCTCGGCATTGGTCCGCCTGCCCTGTGCGTCCTGGACGGAGAAGACGGCGGTGCAGGACCCGCCGGGTGCGGTCGCGCCCCACGTGGCCCTGACCGCCGATGCCGAGGCGACCTGGAACGAGACATCCGCACACGCGCCGGTGGCGCGCACGTCGATGAGCTCGAGCGGCGTCCGAGGCAGCGGGTTGACCTCGCCGGCGGCGCCGATCACCGAGATGGTGCACGACGTTCCGGTCGCCTGCGAGCACTGCTGCGACACCGACCCGCCCTGCGGGAGCGTGGAGGGCGCAGCGCCCACCCGGAGGATCAGGCGGGCCGGGGCTACGCCAGGATGGCTGGTCACGGTGACCACTGCGGCTTCCTCCGCCCCGGCCACGGCACGGTCGGAGCCGACGACCGTCACGGTCGAGCCGGAGAGCGAGACATCGAACGCGGCACCGTCGTAGGCGAGCGCGTATTCGATGCTGCTCCAGTCGTCGCGCAGCTGCCAGGTCGTCAGCAGCCGGAGATCGAAGGTCGCCGTCTCGCCCGGTCCGACCGTGACGGACGCCGTATGCAGCTCGGGCTGCGGGTCGAGGGCGTGCACCACGATCGGCACCGAGAGGTAGGTCCAGTCGTCCTGGCCGGACAGCCGCACCGGCACCTGACAGGCGTCCGTCCACGGCGCCGCGGCGCCGGCGGTGTAGCGCACCTCGGTGCCCGATGCCGGCTCGCAGGTCGCGTCGGCGCGCGCGCCGGAGGCGCGGATGTCGTCGCCGACCTCGAGCCCGCCGTCATCGGGCGCCGCAACCAGGTCGGCCATGTCGAACGTGACCTCGGCGAGCTCATCGACCTCCGGCGGCCGTACCCCGCTGCGCAGCACGAGCGAGAGATCGTCGTCGCCCGGCACGCGCAGGAAGGCGTAGGTGGTCACCGGGCCGGACGGGCCCTCGCCGGTCACCGCGAAGGGGATGATGCGGGTGGATGAGGGCAGATCGCCGCTGAGCTCCCAGCCGTCGACCGCTACGCCGCGCTGCCCACCCCAGAGCCCGACTTCGAGCCCGTCGATGTCGCCGGCCGACCAGGTCGTCTTGCCGGTGAGGACATCGACCCCCTRCGTGAAATCCTCGCGGTTCTCGACGGTCAGCACGGTGTCGGCGACCACGGGGTAGTCGGGAACGCTCTCGCGCACGACCCGGACGACGATCAGGCCCCGACCCGTGTTGCCGGAACTGGAGACCACGTCGTAGAGGAACGACATCGTCTCGGGCTCGGTGCCCGCCGCGATCACCACAGTGCCGTCGGCGGTGGATTCGATCCGGCCGGCGAGCCGCGCGTATTCGGGGCTTGCGGAGCCGTCGTCGAGGGTGGGCGCGACATCCGGACGCACGTTCTCGAGGGCAAGCGTGCCCTCGGTGGGGTCGAGGTCGTTCGCGAGCGGACTGACCCGGGTGGAATTGCCCGCACCGGCCTGCACCTGCACATAGTCGGTGAAGGTGATGGGGCTCGGGTTCGACTGGCCGTCCAGCACGCCCACCCGTGCGGTGCCCTCGCCGGTCTCGCCGAGCGCATCGACCACGCGATAGCGGAACGACACCTGGCCGCGGAATCCCGCCACGCTCGTGTAGACGATCGACTCGCCATCGGCCGAGACCGTCGCGACGCCGCTCTGCGGCTGGGTGACGATGCGATCGAGCGTGACGACATCGCCATCCGGATCCATGCCGAATCCGTCGAACTCGATCGTCGAACTCTGGCCGCTGAGGACCCGGCCCTCGAGGGTCTCCGGCGAGGGCGCCCGGTTCGCATCATCGGGGAGCACGCGGATGCGCACATCGGCGACATCCGCGAGCGACGGGGCGCCGGAGGTGTAGATCCCGTACCTGACGCCGTACTCGCCCGGCGTGGCGGGGGCGAGATAGCGCAGCACTCCCCCGGACCCGAACGCCAGCGCGGCGCTGCTCGACGAGACGACCGATGACGGATCGAGCGTGGGGCGCCCTCCAGCAGGAGCGATGTCGTTGTCGAGCACCGGGATGTCGATCTGCGCGCCGGCGCGCACGACCACGGTGTCATCGACCGCGATCGGGGCGAGCTCGGGGGCCGGCGGCAGCAGGTACACGGTCGCCTCGCCCTGCACGCTGGAGCCGCGATCGTCGGTGCCGTCGCTGATCGTGTAGGTGACCGTTCCCAAGCGCCCGGCCGCGCCGGACGGCGTCGCCCCGGAGACCCGCAGGTGGTCCTGGCCCACCGCATCGACGGAGAGGATCGCTCCGCGGTCGGCCCGGGCGACGACGTCGCTGAGCAGCAGCACGCGCCGGGTCGGGTTCGACGCGACCGCGAACACGTCGACCGTCGCGTCCTCCTGCGGATGCACGAACACCACGACGGGCGGAGTGGCGAGGTCGGCGGGGGCATCGGCGGGCAGGACCGTGATCCGCGCCGTCCCGGTGGCTTCGCTCAGGCCGTCGGTGACGGTGAAGTCGACCCGGTACACCCCCGGCAGCGCTGCCGCGAAGTCGAAGGCGGTGGTGCCGCCGACGACCGTCGCGCGCGCGGAGCCCTCGTCCAGGACATGGACCGACTCCAGCGAGATCGCGCCCGCGGTGCCCGTCACGTGCGGCGCCACATCGATGCTCATCCCCGCGTCGATGGTGTCCACCACCGCGAACGACTGCACGGCGATCACGGGCTCGGGCGAGACCCGCACGAGGAGGGGCTTGGTGACCGTGGCGCCCCACGTATCGGCCATCGTGACGGTGAGCTCGATGAGCTCGGTGGTCCCGCTCCCGTCGTCGGAGTGCTGGTAGACGATCTCGCCGGCCGGCGTCGCGGCCACGCTGCCGATGCCGGAGGCGTCCTGCACCGACAGCAGGAGCAGCGGGTCGCCTTCCGGGTCGACCCACCCGGGGAGCACCGGGACGGTGACCGTGCCGCCGCGCGCGACCTCCGGCTCCGGCCACGTGACGAGGCATCCGGGCACCCCGCACCAGGCCGGCGCAGACTCCTGGGCCGCTGCGGCGACCGTGAGCGTCACGGTGACCGCGGCCGACAGGAGTCCGCCGGCGCTCGTGCCGTCGGTCGCCGCATAGCTGAACGACGCGGAGCCGTGCGCCTCGGGGGTCGTGCGCACCGTGAGCCGCTGTCCGTCATCGGTGATCGACACCGTCCCGAAGCCGGGGTCGAGGCCGGTCACCGAGGTGGGGTCGATCGAGAGCACGTCCTCGTTCGGGTCATGGTCGTTCATCAGGACGGGCAGGGTGGTGAGGTCGCCGGCGCGCACGCCGAAGGCATCCGGCTCGGCGATCGGCGGGCGCGGATCGATCACGAGGGAGAGCTGCTCCTCGCTGGGCTGCGACTCCGCGTCCGTGCGGTCGTCGAGCGACCAGTCCTGGCTGGATGCGACGAAGCGTCCGTCCGGCACCGTCCAGACCCACCCGGAGCGCGTCTCGTTGAGGATGACGGCGTCGTCGCTCGCGACGAAGACCGGTCGACGCTGGTCGCCCAGCGCGGGCGCGCCGTAGTCGAGCGCCGTCGTCTGCGCCGACCCGGAGCTCCACAGCACGCCGCCGCCGTCGCCGGCCGGCAGCCAGGCCGCGAAGACCTCGCCGCCGTGGACGATGGGCTGCGCCGGAGTGCCGAGCACAGTCTGACCCGTCCCGACCTCGCGCACCGGCGCCGAGCCGTCGACCGGCACCCGCTCGAGCCCGGTCTCGGACGCGAGGTACACCTCGGTGCCGTTCGGGTCCGGCTCACCCACGACGACCTTGCCCGTGGTGCCGGTCGCGATGGCGGCGCGTTCGCCCCGCAGCCAGGCGTCGCCGTCGTCGGCGTCCACGACGACCCACTGATCCCCGGCCGCGGTGATGGCCGGCGTCGAGAGTCCCTCGGCGACGAGCGGATCGCGCCCGAGCACCTCCGAGGACGCGATGTCGTACCGCAGCACGGCCGCGTCGGCACGGGAGTAGCTGAAGAGCCGCCCGCGCGCATCGACGGCGATCGCGTCCGCGGCGTACTCCGGCGCGTTCTGCTGCGCCCCGGACGCCGGATCGAGCTGCGCCGCCTCGCCGGCGGAAAGGCGCCCCACCCACACGGCGCCCGAGTCGGTCCGGTAGGCGACGAAGTCACCAGCGGCACTGACCTCGGTCGTGCCGGCCGGGGTCGACGGCGACGCGCGCAGCGCGTCATCGTCGAGGTCGACCGGAAGCGACTCGTCGATCTTCGTCAGCCTGCTGTAGCTGTCCGAGAACAGGAACGCGGCATCCGATGTCTCCACCACTTCGCTCGGGTTGCTGACGCTGCGAACGGTGTCCAGCTCGCCGATGCTCGTGTTCACCCGCGCGTAGCGCCGTCCGTCGCCGGTCTGCAGCGCCCACACCGAGGTGTCGACCTCGGGGGTCTCCTGCGCGTCGAGACCCGGCCAGACGAACCAGGCGCCGACGATCAGCCCCAGGGCGGCCGCCGCGGCGACGAGGCCGGCGACCGTGCGGCGGCGCATCTCAGAGCACCCCCGTGAAGGCGAGCACTGCGGCGATGACGGCCGCGACGAGGCCGACCCCGGCGGCGCCTGCGACGATCCATGGTCCGACGTGCTTCGGCGACCGCGTCACCGAGGAGATCTCGGTGTCTTCGTCGCGGACCAGACCGGCGAGCGCGGCATCGGGTCGCGCTTTGCGGCGTCCGTTGTGCGGCACCGTGCTGCGGGTCGTCCCGCGCATCGCGGTATCCGTGAAGTCCACCGGAACGGATGCCGCGGCCCACTCCGCCGTCGGCACCTCCAGCGCCGTCGGCGCGAGGCCCGCCTCCACCTGCACCTCGCGAAGTGCTTCGGCGAACGCGCGCGCCGAGGGGAACCGCTCGCGCGGGTCGCGGCTCATCKAGCGCTCCAGCACGTGCTGGAGCGACGCCGGCACGTCGGTGCGGGGGATGGCGGTGTAGCTGGCCCGGGCGATCCGCCGGCGCAGCAGCTCCTTGGTGTTCTGCCCGCGCTCGCGCCGCTCGAACGGGCTGTGCCCCGCGAGCAGCGAGTACACGGTAGCCCCGAGGCTCCAGACCTCGCTCGCCACGGTGCCGGCGGTCTGCTCGCCCACCACCTCGGGGGCGCTCCACGGGATCGACATGGCGAGCATCTCGTCGGCCGAGTTCTTCGTCAGCGAGGACGAGATGCCGAAGTCCGCGAGCACCGGGGCGCCGAAGGTGGTCACCAGGATGTTGCTCGGCTTGACATCGCGGTGGACGAGACCGGCGACGTGGGCGGACTCCAGGGCCCCCGCCATCCGCACTCCGATCTCGAGCACCTCCGGCACCGGCATCCGCTCGATGCGGTACCGCTGCGTGAGCGATCCGGGGCAGTACTCCATGACGATGTACGGCCGGCCGTCGGCCGAGATGCCGGCCTGGTAGACGGTGACGATCGACGGATGGGCGGAGAGGTGGGCGAGGACATCGGCCTCGGCGTTGAACATGCGACGCAGTTCGGGGTCGCGCACGTCGCTCGGGAGCACTTTGACGGCGACATCGCGCCGAGGCATGTCCTGCTCGTAGAGGAAGACGTCGGCGAAGCCGCCGGAGCCGAGCGGACGGATGTAGGTGAGGCCCGGCAGGATCGGGGGCGCCGAAGGAAGGCGTGCAGCCACCGGTCCTCCCACCTTCTCTGCCGCCGGTCGGCGGCCGATGGGCCGCGCCCGCGAGCCCGGCAATGTTAGCAAATCAGCCTTGGGAGCCTGCTGGCCACCCTCGAGCCTGTGGAGCGGCGCCGGTCAGAGCGCGGGAGGCTCGTTCGGGTTGAACGGCGCGTCGAGTGAGCGAGTCAACTCCTGGAGCATCGCCTCGATCTGCGGCTCGACATACTGCGTGATCGCCGCCTGGATGCGGAGGCGATGGTGCAGCAGCACCGCGCAGACCTCGCGGCCGACCATGTTCGCGTAGTCGTCGGCGAGCCCGACCTCCTGGCGCAGCGCCGCTTTCGCGTCGGCGCTGAGCGGCGGGAGTGCCGGAATGTCGGCATCCACCTCTTCGGCGAGACCCGAGATCGTGAACAGGAACGGCGCGCCGGCCACCGGCTCGGGATCGAGCGGCAGTCCCTCGAACTCCGGGTCGAGTCCTTCCGCCGGCCGATAGCTGCGGGCGCGGTTGCGCGCGGCCTGCTGATCGAGCTCCGCCTGGAGCATCGGCAGGTTCTTCGCCGTGTACTCCGCGACCGCGTGATCGACGATCGTCTTCACGCGGGTCGACAGGCCGTGCTGCACGCCGTGCGGAACGTCGGACCCGAGCCCCGCCGCGGAGAGCACCGGTGAGCCGAAGCAGCGGCGGCATGGTGCGATCCGGCCACGATGCGTGGCCGGCTCCCACCGCGGCAGCCAGCGCAGCCAGGCGTCCACCGCCTGGCTTACCTGGGTCTCGAGCGAGCGCTCCACGTCACAACCGTAGTACTGGAGCACGCGTCGCGACCGGATGCCGCGGCATCCGTCCCTCTCTCGAAAGGGCTACTCGTCGAACGGGTCTTCCCACGGCCAGCGCGGCCGCTGCGCTCTGGTGCGGACGAGGGCGATGCCTCCCCAGGCGCAGATCGCGCCCGATGCCGCGATCACCACCCCGAACCAGGACGTGACCACGCCTCCGGCGGCCGCCGCAGCAGCCGCGAGGTCGGCGCCCCCGAGCACCGCTCCGCACCACACCCCGAACATGTAGGCGAGGAGGCAGACGAGGGCGGCGACGGCCGCTCCCCAGAACGATGGATGCGGGCGGCGCAGCCATAGCCCGAGCGACACCGCGAACCCGGCCGTTGTGAAGGCGGTGCCCAGGATGCCGGGAATCTGCCCGAGACCCGGCACGGCGAGCACGTCCTGGTCGAGGAGCAGGCTCACCACGCCGAGCCCGCAGATCAGGAGCGCAACGAAAGCGGCGACCGCGAGACCGAGCGCGACGATCGGGCGGACAGGTCCGCCCTCGGGCCGCGAGGTTTCGGTCACCTATTGACGATAGATCTGCGGACCCGCTTCCAGGGTGCGCTCGTACTCGCGGTTCGCTTCGAGGTTGAGCTCGGTGACCCGCTTGCCTCGCGCTGAGGCCCACGCGCCGAACCAGATCGTCAGCTCGCGGCCGATGATGAAGGCGGCGACGGCGAGCGGCGCGAACAGGTTGTCTTTGACGAGGTCGACGCCCTCGGTCGGGGTGAGCATCCAGAACGGCTCCTGGACCAGGATGCCGAGCACATAACCCGCCCAGGAGATGACGCCGACGAAGATGCCGAAGATGACCCAATGGGCCCAGCGTCCGCGGTTGATGATCGCGCCGAGCAGCCAGAAGCCGAGGAAGAAGAGCACGATCGGCAGCCAGAACACCCAGGATTCGACGGCCGTCGTGAGCGGGGTGATGACGTCATCGGTCGAGATGTCGCCCGTGACGAATCCGATGCCGAGCCATGCGGCGACGTAGAGCACGGCGAACGAGACGGTGGCGAGCAGGCCGATCGCGCCGGCTGCGGCGCGGTTGCCGCGCGGGCGGGGCGGCTCGGGGGCCTGGACGAAGATGGGCTGCGGTGCGACGGCGTACGGCGCCTGGGCGACCGGCTCGCTGGGTGCCACGGCGTAGGCACCGGCCGCAGCGGCTGTCGCTGCGGCGCCGTTGTGGTCGGCCGCGGGTTCGACGTAGGCCGGCTCGACGTAGGCGGGTTCCACGTTCGCGGGCTCGACGTTCGCGGCGGCCGCGGCACCTGCTGCGGCGATCTCCTCCGCAGTCGGCTCGGGCTCGAGGTAGGCCGGGTCGACGTAGGCGGGCTCTGCGGGCTCCGGCTCGACGTAGGCCGGCGCCTCTGCTGCGGGCTCCGCTTCTGCCGCAGGCGCCGACTCGACGGCGGGTTCTTCGGCGGGTGCTTCCGTGCTCGGCTGCTCCGAGTCCGGGACCGCGTCGCGCCCAGCGGCCTCGGCATGGGCGAGACCCTCGTTGACGCTGCCGACGAC
>NZ_JBFUMV010000022.1:0-70827 GCF_054049175.1 Microbacterium sp. P5_E9
GAGTCCGCTGGCAGGAGGTCTCCTCGCCTCCGTGACCGACGGCGGGCGCCGAAGCAATGACCCCGCATTCGACTCCCGCTCCAAGCAGCACGAGGCAGCGTTGCAAGAGACGAGGGCGATCGCAGATGGGTTGGGTGTGAGCCTGGGCAACCTAGCCGTCGCCTGGGTGCTCTCTCGACCGGGCATGACCTCGGCGATCGTAGGCCCGCGCAATCCTGACCAACTGCGCGACCTGCTCAGCGCACCCGATCTGCAGATTCCGGACGACATCACCGCGCGTCTTGATGCCATATGGCCAGGACCCGGCGGGCCGGCTCCCGAAGCGTACGCGTGGTGATCAGGTGGACTCTCGCACAACCAGTTCAGTGTCCAGCGTGAGCCGCCGCGGTGGCAGGCTCGGATCGTCGGCCCTCTCGAGCACGAGCCGGGCCATCGTGCCGCCGATCCGGGCGAACGGAACCCGCACGGTGGTCAGGGTGGGAGATCCACCCAGTGCGACGCTCGAATCGTCATAGCCGATGACTCTGATGTCATCAGGAACGCGGCGACCAGAGTCGAGGATCGCCTGCACAGCCCCCCGTGCCATCACATCACTCACCACCAGGACACCATCAACTTCGGGGATACGTTCCAGAACTCGGTGCATCGCGCTCCGGCCAGACGCCTCGGAGTAGTCTCCATGCTCAACAGCCGTGCGCCCACCGTTGGTGGCCTCGGTGTACGCGGCGATCTGCAGATTGGTCGATGGCTCGCCCGAAGCCCCCGCGATGAGTACCGTGCGCTGCGCTCCGCGAGTCAAGAGATGATCAGTGGCACGACGGAGCGCGCTCGCTGTGTCGACATCGACCACGTCCAAACCGGGTCGTTCGAGGATGGTGCCGGTGGCTGCGAGCGGAACGCCGGCGCGGATCAGGTCTGTCACAACATCCGGGATGATCTCCGGTGAAATGATCACAACGCCGTCTACGTGACGTGCGAGGACGAACTGTCGGACCTTGTCGGCTTGGTAATCGTTGCCCGCTATCAGCACGATCAGCTGCGAACCGAGTTCCGCCAATTCGGCGCTCGCACCGGCCAGAATCGGGGCAATATTCGGGTCGGCGAAGAACTGTTCACCGGCCATTGGAACGACGAGCCCGATCGTGTCAGCGCGATTCGTGGCGAGACTACGCGCTCCGTGATGAGGGACGAAGCCGAGTTGCAGCGCCGCCTCCCGAACCTTGGAGGCAGCGCCCTCGCTTACGTAGCGCTCGTTATTGAGCGCGCGAGAAGCGGTCATGGGCGAAACGCCAGCAAGTTCGGCGACGTCACCCAACGTGGGCCGTCGGGGAGTTGTCGTCGCGTCGCGCCGAGCCACAACTACCTCCACTCATCGTCCTGATTGCGCTACCAGAACCGAATCTAGCAGAGTAGCCAGGCGAAGCTTTGGTCACCCGTGTACGCGCCACCCACTGCTCGCCTTCCGCGCCCTACAGCCCTATGTGCTGACGGCGGCGATGCTCAAACCTGCGCGCCTGATCTATCTCAGCAGTTCGATGCACCGCGGCGGCTCCGTCGACCTCGATCGACTGGCATCCGCGACTGCGACCTACAGCGACACGAAATTGTGGGTGACGACGCTCGGTCAGGCTCTTGCTGATCGATGGCCCGACACGACCAGTCACGCCGTCGACCCGGGCTGGGTTCCCACTCGTATGGGCGGTGCGGCTGCGCCGGACGATCTCGTCGAGGGCCACCGAACCCAGACCTGGCTGGCGACCGATCCCGATGTCAGGCCCGCCACCGGTGGGTACTGGCATCACCGTCGCGCGCAGACTCCGCACCCCGCAGCGACCGACGCCGACTTTCAGGCGCGCCTCCTCGTCACACTCGCCCGACGCAGCGGTATCGATCTCGATTGACTTCTCCTCGCCCGAGCGGGATCGCCCGGGCAGGTCAGTGGGCGAGCGCCTCCCAGTCGACGTCGAGCATGCGGGGCTTCCGCCGCGAGATGCGTGCGCGCAGGACCGTGCCTACGGCCGGCCAGTACCTGCGGTCGAGGACGACTTCGGTCTCGAGGGTCTCCGGCTTCAGTTCAGGGGCTTCGAGCTGGAGCGTCATCTCGCACGTCTGGTAGCGGCCCCGGGGCTTCGGGGCCGACAGCGAGAGGATCCGGATCGTGCCGCGCATCGCATCCGCCATCGGGGAATGCGTCAGCCGCTCGAGCTGCTCCGCCGCGTCCTCTTCCCAGTCCTCCATGGTCCTCAGGCTAGCTATTGTGCGGCTGTCGCCGCTCCGTGGTGGTCGAGAGTATTCCAGCGCGGTCGCCTCTTGCCTGCTTCATCGCCCTCCTCAGCGTGTGTCTCAGTCCGAATGTGGTTCTCGGCGTCGCGAGCCACGGCTATCGCGCGGGCTCGGCCAAACCGTGCGGATCATGGGAGCGGGTGAGGCGGCCGCGCAGCTACGGATGGTGATGACGCCGAGGCCGGCGGGCACCCGCGTCGGTAGCCGCTCCCGGCGCTGCAGCACGCCAATGAGTCGCTTCTCCCAGCGGAGCGTCGCGCAAACCTAGGTATGCGCGACGGATGTCGCGGTGTGCGTACGCCCGTAGCGTTCCCCACAGATCGCAGGTCCACCGACTGCGCACTCGCATCACCGAACTCATCGACGAACTAGGGAGTTGGACGATTTTGAACATCATGCCCGTCAACGGTCGGCACGCTCTGCGCTGGACCCTCGCCCTCGCCGGCGCTGCTGTACTCACTGCCCTCTCGGTCGCCTTGCCGGCCTCCGCACAGGACAAGGCGGCACCACCTGAATCGCTGCCCACGGTGGTGCTGGTGCACGGCGCGTTCGCGGATGCGTCGGGATGGAACGGCGTCACCGAGCGTCTGCAGAAGAAGGGGTTCACGGTGATCGCTCCGGCCAATCCGCTGCGCGGTCTCACCGCGGACTCCGACTATCTGAAGACCGTGCTCGCCACGATCCCCGGCGATATCGTCCTCGTCGGGCATTCCTACGGCGGCGCCGTCATCACGAACGCCGCAACCGGGAACCCGAATGTGAAGTCGCTCGTGTACATCGCCGCCTACGCATTGGCCGCGGACGAGAATGTGCTGGCTGCCAATGCGCTCGGCGGTGGCCACAACGACTTCGCCGATCATCTGATCTTCCGTCCGTTCGGCCCGGGCGCGACGGACCTCGACGCCTACATTGATCCGGCGTTCTTCCGCGATCTGTTCGCCGGCGACCTCGCCAAGAAGCAGGCGGCCGTCTTGGCCGCCTCGCAGCGTCCCGCCGCCCTCCCGACACTCCTGACCCCGTCCGGTGCGCCTGCCTGGGAGACCATCCCGAGCTGGTACCTGGTCGCTGGTGGGGACCACACCATCCCGCCGGAGGCCGAACGGGCGATGGCGGCTCGCGCCGGATCGACGACCATCGAAATCGACAGCTCGCACGTCGCGATGATCAGCAATCCGGATGTCGTCACTCAGATGATCCTGAACGCAGCGAAGTAGCGCCGGGCAGTCGACGAAGAGGGGGCGGGGCCGCGTCCCGCCCCCTCTCGCGTGGCGCCCCTCACAGGGGCGCATCAGGTGGTGCCGCCGTCGCGTAAAATAGATCAGTGCCTCCCTATGCCCGGCACAGGAAGCACCACGGTGATCACATGCCTTACCGCGATCAGGCGACAGTGGACGGCTGGGTGCGCGAGTTCCTCGAGTCCAACGCCAACACGCACATCGAAGTATCGGTGCTCGACAAGGATTTCACGGCTGGACCCGATTCCGGGTTGGTGGTGGTGTCGCTGCGCAACGCGTCGACCCTCACTTATATCCAGCCCGCAATGCGCGATGGCGCGCCGCACTGGCTCGTCACCTTCGAGGCCCGTCGTGAGAGCTTCGATCTCGACTTCGCCGGCGTCGCCCAGCTCGCCGCAGATCTATCCCTCATCTCGCGCATCTGCGAGCATCTGCAGGTCAAGACCGACGTTGCACTCCAGATGAAGGCGGCGGGTTCGGCGCGCTGAGCCGGAGGGGGACCCCTCCCCATCCGGTCATCCCGTCAAGTAGAGCGCCCCTGCGCTGACCATGAGTGTCGCGGCGACAAGACCGGACGATGTCGCAAGCCGGCGTGCCATCAGCTCAGCGGAGGCGCGGGATCGGCGCGTGCCCATTCGCTTGACCTCGAGCACGGCCCGCTGAGCCTCGCGCAGCGAGTAGTAGCGGCCGACGGGCGTCGAGTGGCCATCGACGGCGACGAACGTGCCGTGGGCCGTCGACTCGACGAACCCGAGGTACTCGCCGTTACGCGTGCCGACGCGCAATCCCGGCTGCACCTCATTCCATCGCACCGCAGGCGGGATCATGAGCGGGTGGGATGACACAGCGGGAGCGCTCACGCTGCACGCTCCAGCAGCGAGCGGACGATGGGCACCGGAAGCTCGTCGGGCTCGCCGAGGTCGATGGTCAAGCCGCTGGATGAGCTCGCCGCCTTGGCCATCTGCTCCAGGTAGTCGCGGTCGAGTTTCTCCGCCTCGGCCGAGTCCAACTCGAACCGCAGCGGTATCGAGCAGTGCAGCCAGATCGTGGAGCGGCCGCCGGGCACGCCGTCGGGGTGCCGCCAGCTGACGGAGAAGCTCTCGGAACGCCGGAGCTTTGTCGTGGCCAGCACGCGAAGGTGAGTGAGAGTGCGGTCCGGCATCTCGATCGGGTCGGTGCCGATGCCGTAGTAGAGACGTCCCATTTCCTTGTCTTTCGCTCGGTGAAGCAACTTGCTAGCGAGATTACACACATCATGAATCGCTAGTCAAACTACTTTTATTGATTCGTGTATTGTTGACTTCTGAGAAGTCCGGGGGGCGATATGAACGAGACCGCGACTGTCACGGACAGTGACTCCGTGGTCGCTGCGTACCGCAGCTTCCGCAGCGCCGACGCGGCCTGGCATGAAAGGGTGCGCGCGGCCACAGGGATGGGCGACAACGAGCTGCGGGTAGTCCAGTACCTGCTCTACGCCCGGCGTGAAGGTCGAGATGTCAAGCCGACCGAGATCGCCCGCCACCTTGGAATCTCGTCAGCCTCGACCACGGCGCTCCTCGATCGCCTGGAGCGGGGCGGCTCGCTCCAGCGTCTCAGCCACCCGACGGATCGGCGCAGCATCCTCATCTCCACCACTCCGGAGGCCGAAGCTCGGCTCTCCGCAACCGTCGAAGAGTACGATCGCCGCCTCGCACGCCTGGCCGCTGAGTTGACTGACGATGAGCGCGGCGCGGTCGAGAGGTTCCTCGCAGGCCTCACCGAGGCGGCGGACTCGATCGCAGCCGAATAGGACCACGCCTCGCGTGCAGCCCGGAGGCCGCGGTCCTGCGGCGCATCAGGAAGAAGTCTCGACCACCTGTGGGGTGCTCCATGAGGCGAGGAGTCTGAGCCGCTCGGCTGAGGGCGACCCTGGTTCGGCGGTGTAGATCATCAGCACCTGACCTGGTTCGGCGGTGATGACGAGTTCCTCGTACGCGAGGATCACCTCGCCGATGATCGGGTGGATGAACCGCTTCGTGCCTGCACCGTGGGTTCGAACGTCGTGCGCACCCCATAGCCGCCGGAAGACATCGCTGCGGGTGGAGAGTTCGCCGACGAGGTCCTGGAGTCCTTTGTCGTGCGGGTCGCGGCCGGCTTCTGCGCGCATGATCGCGACGCACATCTCGGCGAACAGGTCCCAGTCGGGGTAGAAGTCATGGGAGGCGGGGTCAAGGAACTGGAACCGGGCAAGGTTCGGGGTGCGCCCACCGTCACCGATGAGGGGTGCGTAGAACGCACGCCCCAGCGCATTGGTGGCGAGCACGTCCTGGTGCTGATCGCGGACGAACGCGACGCCGTCGGTGATCGCCGACAACGCCCACTGCAGGCTCGGCCGCGGCGTGGCCGCCTTCGCGGCACGACGTCGGGGACGACCGGACGAAGGGATGCCGTCGGCGGCACGGGCGAGGTCGAACAGGTGGGCGCGTTCGGTGTCATCGAGCTGGAGCGCGCGCGCGATGGCGTCGAGTACGGATGCAGATGCGCCGGCAATCGCGCCGCGCTCGAGCTTGGCGTAGTACTCGACACTCACGCCGGCGAGGGTGGCCACCTCGGTGCGGCGCAGCCCGGCGACGCGTCGATTGGCGCCGCTCGGAAAGCCGGCCGCGTCGGGGGTCACCTTCGCGCGTCGCGACATCAGGAATTCGCGCACCTCGGCTCGGTTGTCCATGCCGCCATCGTAGGTCGGCCCATCCGAGCGAGGGGTGCCCTGCTGGTACACCTCTCATCAGGAACTCCCTCACTCGCGTGGAACGCGGTTGTGTGGGTGTCATGCCCCCGACATCCCTCACCCCCGTCCGGCCCGCGATCGGCAGATTCGTCCCGACGCTGCTGCTCCTGCTCACGGTCTTCGGGCCGATCTCGATGGACCTGTATCTGCCGGTGCTGCCGGCCCTCACAGTCGAGTTGGATGCCGCGACCTCCGTCGCGCAGCTGACCGTGACCGCGTGCCTGATCGGGCTCGCGCTCGGGCAGCTCATCGCCGGGCCGCTCTCGGACCGGTTCGGCCGTCGCGTCCCGCTGCTGGTCGGGCTGGTCGCGTACGTGGTGACATCGGCGATGTGCGCGGTGAGCCCGAGCATCGAACTGCTCATCGTCGCCCGCGTGGTGCAGGGCCTCGCCGGTGGCGTCGGAATCGTCATCGCGCAGGCCGCGGGACGCGACCTGTACTCCGGTGGCGCACTGATCCGCTTCTATGGGCGGCTCACCGTGCTCGCCGGCCTCGCGGCCATCGTCGGACCGCTCATCGGCGGGATGCTGGCGACCGTCGCCGACTGGCGGGGGCTGTTCCTCTTCCTCGCGGCGATCGGCGCAGTCATCCTGCTCGCGACCCTGCTCGGTTTCCGGGAGACACTTCCGGCGAGCCGGCGCACGTCGGGCGGATTCCGGCAGACCGGCCGTGACTTCCGCGTGCTGCTCTCCGACCAGGTCTTCGTCGGCGCCGTGCTCGTCACCGGACTCGCGAACGCCGCCGTGTTCGCCTACCTCGCCGGCGCCACCTTCGTGCTGCAGGGCATCTACGGGTACTCGCCGCAGCAGTACGCCATCGCGTTCGGGCTCAACTCCGCCGGGTTCATGGTGTTCGGCTTCCTCGCCGCCCGCACCGCCGAGCGGTGGAGCATCCGCGGCACGCTCGTCGTCGGTATCGTCATGTGCGGACTCGGAGCGGGTGGGCTCCTCCTGGCGGGCCTCACCATGGTCCCGGTCGTCGTGGTGAACGCCTCGCTCTTCATCATGGTGAGCGGCGTCGCCGTCACCACTCCGCCCACCACCACGCTGGCGCTCGCGGAGTACCCGCAGATCGCGGGCACCGCATCGTCGCTGCTGGGAATGGCGCGTTTCGCATTCGGCGCCATCGCAGCGCCGCTCGTCGGCATCGCCGGCGCGACCAGCATCCTCCCGCTCGGTCTCGTCACCGCCACCTCGATCGCGCTCGCCACGATCGCCTACGCGACATTGATCGCCGGGCCATCCCGCACGCAGCAACCGCCCTCGGCAGCAGCGCAGTCAGCGCTCGCGGCAATGCACTGACCGCCACCCGTCCGCACTCAAGAAGGAGACCCCATGCGTGGAGTCATCATGCACGCCCCCGGCGACGTCCGCGTCGAGGACCGAACCAACCCGGTCATCATCGAATCCACCGACGCGATCATCCGCATCACCGCGTCCTGCATCTGCGGCTCAGACCTCTGGCCATACCGCGGCACTGATCCGGTGGCGGACACACCCATGGGCCACGAGTACGTCGGCATCGTCACAGAGATCGGCGCGGACGTGACGTCGCTGCACGTCGGCGACTTCGTGGTCGGCTCGTTCTTCGCCTCAGACAACACCTGCGAGATCTGCCAGGCCGGCTACCAGTCACGCTGCGTGCACGCCACCGGGCTGGACGGCACCCAGGCCGAGTACGCCCGGATCCCGTTCGCCGACGGAACCCTCGTCGCAACCCCTGGCCTGCCTGACGCCGACCTGATCCCGTCGCTGCTCGCCGCATCCGATGTGCTCGGAACAGGCTGGTTCGCCGCCGTCGCCGCCGAAGCCGGCCCCGGCAAGACGGTCGCGGTCGTCGGAGACGGCGCGGTCGGCTTGCTCGGCATCCTCGCCGCCAAGGAACTGGGTGCGGAGCGGATCATCGCGATGAGCCGCCACGCCGACCGGCAGGCGCTGGCCCGCGAATTCGGCGCGACCGACATCGTCGTGGAGCGCGGTGACGCGGGTGTGGCGAAGATCAAGGCGCTCACGGACGGGCTCGGCGCCCATAGCGTGATCGAGGCGGTCGGCACCCAGGAGTCAATGATGCAGGCTGTCCGCGCCACCCGCCCCGGAGGACACGTCGGCTATGTCGGCGTCTCGCACGACGTCACACTGCCCGGCCTCGAACTGTTCTTCTCCGGTGTGCACCTCCACGGCGGCCCCGCACCCGTGCGCCGCTTCCTGCCCCAGCTCATCCAGCTGATCTGGGACCGCAAGATCGACCCCGGAAAGGTCTTCGACCTCACGCTCCCTCTCGACCGGGCCGCCGACGGGTACAAGGCGATGGACGAACGCCGCGCCACCAAAGTGCTCCTCACCGTCTGAACAGAGCGAGGTGACCCCGCCTCAGCGGGCGACGTGCTGGTCACTCGCCAAGCTGCTCCCGGTACCGCAACCGGGTCATGTAGTCCCATGACCTCGCGCTCACGCCGGGCAGCGGCTGGCTCTCTGGCGTTGACGGGTTTGCGGAGTAGGCGTCTCGAAGACCGCGCTCGATTCCCTTGGCCGCGATGGCGAGGACTTCGACAATCGGCAGTGGTGAGCTTCCGTCGTTCGGAACGACGGCGCCGAGTGCTGCGTATACCGAGGAGTCCGGACCTCTGACTGGTACGGCGACCCCGCGGGACTCCTCATGGATGTGGCCCTCGCTCACCGCGTAGCCGTCGATACGGGCGCGTTGCAGCGCAGCTTCGAGTTGCGATCTCGTGCGGATCGTGTGGGGTGTGTAGGCGTGAAGCCCCGCTGCCAGGACGTCGTCGAGGGTGGTGCGGGGTGCGTGCGCGAGGAGAACGAGACCGCTGGATGATGCATACAGGGGGAGGCGTCCGCCGATCAGGACGGTGTTGACGACGCCGTCAGGATGCGACAGGCGGTCGATGAACAGCACGTCCGTTCCCGCGAGCACGCCGAGTTGGGCGTGCTGACGGATGCGGGTGTGCGCTGCCGCGAGCCAGGATCGGGCAATTTCGCGAAGTCCGGGTGCCCCGGGCGTATGCGCTGCGAGCTCCCACAGTCGCAGGCCGAGGCGATACGTGCGGTCCGGCATCCGCTCCACAAGCCCCTCGTTCTCCAGGTCGCCGAGCAGGCGGTGCAGTGTGGAGGGCGTCATCGTCGTGGCGCGGGCGAGCTCGCTGAGGGTCAGAAAGGGCTGCAGCGAGGTGAACGCGCTGAGAACGCGCATGTGCCGGTGAAGAGTGGACTCCCCAGCCGATCTCCGCGCCACGGCTTCCCCTTTCGCATCATGCGAATATCGCAGACCCACAGTACTGCGGCTTGCCTAACGTGAGATTGCGATCACAGAGGATCGCGTGAGCGGCAAGGAGGCCGTGATGATCAGGACGCCACTCGCCCCCGCGATCGGTGTGGCTTCGACACCGGTGAACGCACGCGGAGCCGTGGTGGTCGTCGACAAACGTCGTCTCACCGATGAAGTCGTGGAGTTCACGCTCGCACGCCCCGATGGGTCGCGCCTCCCGGACTKGGCCCCAGGCGCGCACATCGACGTCGTTCTCCCGGATGGCGTGACGCGGCAGTATTCGCTCTGCGGTGACCGCTGGGATGCCCTCGCCTACCGGATCGCCGTACAACGCGAGCCGGAGGGACGCGGCGGGTCCGCCGCACTGCACGACGACGTGAACGAAGGCGACATCCTCGGCTTCGGGGGTCCGCGCAACAACTTCCGATTGGCTCCGGCCGCGAGGTACCTGTTCGTGGCTGGTGGCATCGGCATCACCCCGATGCTGCCGATGATCCGGCAAGCGGAGATGCTCGACATCCCCTGGCGTCTGCTCTACCTCGGGCGCTCTCGCGATCGGCTTGCGTATCTGAGCGAGCTCGACCCGCACGGCGACCGCGTGCAGTTTCAGTTCGCGGACGAGGTGGGTCGCGCTGATCTGAGTGCTTGGCGCCCGGAGGATCCCTCGACCCGCGTCTATGCGTGCGGACCGGAGCGACTCCTCGATGAAATCGAGTCCTGGGGATCCAGTGGTCCTGGACTTCCTCCCAGAACGGAGCGGTTCACCGCGTCGGCGGCAGCCCTCGCAGGTCCGTCGATGCCTTTCCAGGTGCACGCTGCGAGATCCGGTGTCACCGAAACGGTCGCTCCCGGGGAATCCATCATCGCGGCTCTTCGACGTAGCGGTGTCGACATCCTCAACTCGTGCGCCCAGGGCGTCTGCGGCACCTGCGAAACGGCCGTCCTCGAAGGCACTCCCGATCATCGCGACACACTCCTGGATGATCGCGAGCGCGCCGAGGGCACGTGCATATTCCCCTGCGTATCGCGGTGTGCCGGAGACCGAATCGTGCTGGACCTGTAAGGAGATCACATGAGCCTCGTGACCACGGCGGAAGCGCCGCACAGTAACATCGACCCGTTCTCGGCGGAGTTCCTCGCCGATCCGCTCCCGCACCAGGAAGCGCTGCGGGAACTCGGGCCAGTCGTCTACCTAGACGCCTACGACGTCTTCGCCGTCGCCCGATACGCCGAGGTCCACCAGGCGCTGACCGACTGGCAGTCGCTCCAATCGGGTGCGGGCGCGGGACTGGCCAACTTTCGGCATGAGAAGCCCTGGCGCCCCCCGAGCCTGCTGCTCGAGGCAGACCCTCCGCGGCACGACGCCCCGCGCGCGGTCCTCACCGCACTGCTGTCTGCCCGACGACTGCGCGCCCTGGAGGAGCAGTGGCGCACGGATGCCGTCGCTGTCGTCGATGAACTCCTGGCAGGAGGTCCCGAATTCGATGGCGTGACGGATCTCGCTGAGGTCTTCCCCCTGCGCGTCTTTCCGGACGCGGTCGGCATCGGGAAGAGTGGTCGGGAGCACCTGCTGCCCTACGGCGACTTCGCCTTCAACGCCTTCGGCCCTCAGAACGACCTCCTCCAGCGCGCTGGGGAGAACATCGCCCCGACGATCGCGTGGATCGGCGAGCAGTGCCGCCGCGAGAACCTGGATGATCACGGCTTCGGTTCGCAGATCTGGGGCGCGGCCGATCGAGGCGAGATCACCCACGAACAAGCCCCTCTGGTCGTGCGCTCGCTGCTGACTGCCGGCGTGGACACCACGGTGACCGGCATCGCGTCCCTCCTGCACGCGGTGGCCACCACCCCAGGGGCATGGGAACGACTGCGCGCTGACCGCTCGCTGCTGCCCCGAGCATTCGAAGAGGCCGTACGTTGGGAATCCCCGGTGCAGACCTTCTTCCGCACCACGACCGCTCCCATCGAGATCGCCGGAGTATCGATTCCAGCCGAGCGGAAGGTGCTGATGTTCCTCGGCGCCGCGAACCGGGACCCTCGGCGATGGAGCGTTCCGGATCGCTTCGACCTTGATCGCGATCCCTCCGGCCACGTCGGCTTCGGGATGGGCATTCATCAGTGCGTCGGGCAGCATGTCGCCCGCTTGGAGGCCGTCACGGTCCTCGACGCGCTGCTGGACCGTATCGAAACGATCGAGCTGGCGGGCGCGCCGGTGCGCCATCTGAACAACACACTCCGCGGATGGGAGCGGATTCCGCTGCGATTCTCCGCTTAGGCCCTCCTCGGCTGAGCATCCGCCTGGGTCTTGCCGTCCAATGCCGGCGGAGTCGCCTCGAGCTCGGCAGCGGCCCGCGCAAACAACCCACGCATCCACTCGTGCTCCGGATCATTGCTGAACAGCGGATGCCACCAGAGCGCGGTCAGCACCGGTGTGGAATCGAACGGTGGAGCCACGGCGACGAGGCCTCCCAGTCGGACGAACCGTTCCGCAAGCCGACTCTGAACCAAGGCGAGCCGCGGGGTGCCGACGATGAAATCCGCCATTGCCAGGAAGCTCTCGACCACCAGATCGACCGCCGGCTCGATACCCAGATTCTGGAGCTGGCGAGAGATGAGGGTGAACGCCGATCGTGACTGGTACGTGTAGACCCAGTAAGCCGTCGACAGATCCTCGACGGTCAGCCCCTGGCGTACCGCCCCGTTGTCTGCCGAAGCGACGATCGTCCAGGTGTCATGCCAGAGGTCTTGATAGGGCAGCGCGTTGAGGAATCCATGCGGAAGAACGATGCCATCGGCGGACCGAAGTCGTGATCGAGCGTCGTCCACGATGTCGGGGCTGTGCAGTTGGAATCGCAATCGCACGTCTGGCGCCTCTGCGGCGGCGGCTCGCGCAACCATTGGCCCAATGGTGCTCAGTGCGTAGTCGGATCCATAGAAGGTGAACTCGCGAGTGGAGTGCTGCGGACTCCACTCCGCTTGGATCGCGAACACCCGCCGTGCACCCTCAAGTGCGATCGCCGCATGAGGTGCGAGGCGGGAAGCCAGCGGCGTCAGATCGAAGGAGTTCCCTCGACGCACCAGGATCGGGTCTGAGAACTGGATCCGGATGCGCCGCAACGAGGCGCTCAGCGCCGGCTGGCTCAGCCCCAGGCGCTCGGCCGCTCGGCTGACACTCCGCTCGGTGATCAGTGCGTCGAGTGCCAAGAGAAGGTTCAGGTCCAGTCGCGAAAGCTTCGGAACGTCGGACATCGCGAACCCCCGTGGATATAACGTCGTTGGATATCGGCTATGCCAAATCTCATCTTCCTTTATACCCCTGAACTGACGGATCCTGTCAGAACGAGCCACCGCGGGCTCGAGGAAAGGATCGATGATGATCAAGCTTCTTGCCCACCTGTCGTTCGTGACGATCACGTCGCCGGACGTCGATGCGTCTGTGAAGTTCTACGAAGACCACGTGGGGCTGACCGTCGTCGACCGAACCGACGACGCCGTGTACCTGCGCTGTTGGGGTGACTACTACAAGTACTCCCTGGTGATCGTGGCCGGGGACGCGCCGTCGCTGGCAACCATGGGGTGGCGCACTTCCAGCCCTACCGCGCTCGAGGAAGCCGCCAAGCGAGTTGAGGCGGCGGGGGTGGTCGGTGAGTGGTTCGAAGACCCCGGGCTTGGTCGTGCGTACCGGTTCATCGGGCCGTGGGGACACAGCCTGACGCTGCACTGGGACGTCGCCCGTCACCAGCCCTCGGCCGCTTCAGCGTCGATCTACTCCGATCGCCCCGAGAAGCGGTCCAAAGTCGCCGGCGCGCCGCGTCAGCTGGACCACATCACGATCGCCGCGAGCAACGTCGATGCGTTCACCGAGTGGTACCGGGACGTCCTCGGCTTCCGGTTCATGGCTCGCACCGTGCTTGACGAAGCGCCGCTCTCGGTGTTCTCGGTGCTGACGACGAACGAGAAGTCTCACGATCTTGGCGTCGTGCTCGACGGCTCGACGATGCCCGGTCGGTTCAACCATGTCGCGTTCTGGGTAGACACTCGGGAAGAACTGCTCATCGCCGCGGACACGCTGATGGAGAACGGTCACCCCATCGAGTACGGCCCCTCGGTGCACGGTATCGGCGAGCAGAGCTTCCTCTACTACCGGGAGCCGTCAAGCCTGCGCATCGAGCTCAACACAGGCGGCTATCGCAACTACGTGCCGGACTGGGAGCCCAACACCTGGAAGCCGTCGCTCGGCTCGAACAACTTCTACCGCAACAGCGCCATGCCGATGTCGATGACGGAGTCTTTCCCAGCAGCTGACGGCCCCAGCGCGACCGAGGAGGGGGTGCCCGAGGAGATCCGGGAAGCCCTCGTCAACCCGTACGCCCAGCATGGCCGAGGCTGACTCGGGCCCACGCCCCAGCACGGGGAAGGCCACTCGCGCGGGCCTTCCGGGGAACCACACCACCAACCAACCAGAACGAGGAGGTTCTGACATGACCGCAGTCAACAAGGTCGCCATCGCAGGATGCGGAGTAGCCGGCATGGCCGCCGCCATCGCACTCGCCAAGGCGGGCGTACACGTGGACATCTTCGAGTCCAAGCCCGAGCTCAGCGCGCTCGGCTCGGGCATCACCCTGCAGGGAAACGCACTGCGTGCCCTCGATCAGATAGGTGTCTGGCAGGATCTGCTCCCGCTTGGTGCCGCCGTCGATGGCCTCACTTTGCGGCTCCCTGGTCCGGGCGCACCGATTCTGCAACAGCTCCCCGAAATGAAGAACGGCGGCCCAGACTACCCAGGCACGTTCGGCGTCTACCGCCCCGAGCTCGCCGGAGTGCTCCTGTCTCACACCCTCGCAGCCGGGACGACCGTCCGATTCGGCGCGAGTGTGACCCGTGTGGAGGTGACCGGCGACGGAGTGGAAGTGTTCGTCGACGATGTGTCAGTCGGCGTCTACGACCTCCTGATCGGCGCCGACGGACTCAACTCCGTCGTACGTGATCTGATCGGCATCGAGGTGAAGCCACAGCCGACCGGGATGGGGGCGTGGCGTTCCTTCGTCTCACGCCCTCCCGAGGTCAACTCCTCCGAGCTGTTCTATGGCGGACCGGTCTACATCGCCGGCTACACCCCGACCGGCGATGACACGATGTACGCGTTCCTCGTCGAAGCCGCTCAGGACCGCGTCGGAGTCTCGGACGAGGAAGCCATGCGCATCATGATCGACGAGTCGCGCGCCTACCAGGGACCGTGGGACTCGATTCGGGCCGACCTCGAAGCGGGTGCACACGCGCATTACACCTGGTTCACTCAGCACCTCGTGCCCGCGCCATGGAACCGTGGCCGCGTCGTCCTCATTGGCGACGCCGCGCACAGCTGCCCGCCCACGATCGCGCAGGGCGCCGCTCAAGCGCTCGAGGATGCGATGGTGCTCACGGAACTGCTGCTCGGTCGCGACTCTCTCGACCAGCAGCTGTGGGATGACTTCCACCAGCGCAGGGTGCCTCGCGCGCAGGCCGTCGTGGAGGCGTCCGTCCAGCTCGGCCAATGGCAGATCGACGGCGACCGCGACGCAGACGCCGGTGGTCTCATCTTCGGGCTGGCGCAGAAGATGGCGCAACCGGCATGAATGTCCTGGCCGATATGTCCCTCCGATCACTGGACAACTACGGGCACGCTCGTCCCAAAAGGGCGCAAGGACGATGACGGGGAGCGGGAGCCGGCTCGCGCTCGATGCGCATGTGGCATCGGCCGAGTCGGCGCCCGGCCACCTGATCGGCTGGAAGGCGGGCCTCGGGGGCCCCGGCGCGATCGACACGCTCCACCTGCAGGGCGCCCTTGTCGGGCGCCTGGTCCGAGAGGGACAGCTGTCCTCAGGGACGACCGTCTCGGTCGCGGACTGGGTGGACCCTCGTCTCGAGCCGGAGATCGCGGTGCGGATCGGACGGCGACTCACCGGCGACGAAACCCCCGAGAGTGTCATCGACGCCATCGCCGAGGCGATGCCGGCGTTCGAACTCGTAGATGTCACCGGGACCCTCGACGATGTTCCAGCCATTCTCCAGGCGAACATCTACCACCGCGCGATCGTACTGGGCGCACCCCTCGATCCTCTCGAGGCTCTTCAGGGTGCGCTGCCGGTCACGATCATTGCCGGGGCGCGTACGGTGGCGCATCGCAAGCGTGCAACGGACGCCATCGGCGGCATTGCCACCGTGATCGCTCATGCGGCGCGTGCCGTCGCGGCCGCCGGAGAGGCAGTCGAATCTGGACAGCTGGTGATGACCGGCTCGCTTGTCGCACCGATACCCGTCGTGGCCGGGCAGGACTACCTCGCCGACCTCGGGCGACTGGGTGTCGTCTCGTTGAGAACGTCATGACGAGCGCGACCGACTTGCTCGATGAGGAGAGTGTCATTGCCTGGGCGTACGCGCACGGAGTGATCCCCTCAATACGTGGCGTGCGCGCGAAGGGATTGTCAGGGGGCATCTCCAATGTCGTGCTCGCCGTCCACTCGGGCGACCGAAGTGCGGTGGTCAAACAGTCCCTTCCCGAACTTCGGGTGGCAGAGAAGTGGGAGTTCGACCGAGCCCGCGTTGTCACGGAGCGAAAGGCAATCTCCTACCTGTCGACGATCATCCCTGGTCACGTGCCCGAGGTTCTCGCGGTCGACGACGAGCACTTCGCGTTCGCGATGACGATGGCCCCTCCGCCCGGCGAGGTCTGGAAGGCACTGCTGATGCGCGGCGAACTCGACCCCGGTACCGCCGGCGCGGCAGGCGCAATCCTCGGCCACATCCAGACCGCCTCGCGATCGGATCGCGAGTTGCTCGCGGACTTCGACGATCGGATGCCGCTTGTCCAGGGTCGAATCCAGCCGTACCACCTGACGGCCGCCGCGAAGAATCCTGACGTTGCTGACATCATCACCCGACATGCCGACCAGCTCGTAGCCGCCCGTGACGTACTCACGCTGGGGGATTTCGCGCCGAAGAATCTGCTGGCGTACCCCGACCGGGTTTTCATCATCGACCTCGAGGTCGCCCACCTCGGCCATGCGGCATTCGACCCGGCATTTCTACTCACCCATCTTGTGTTGAAGAGCCTCGTGCTGCCGTCGCGCGTCGATGACCTCGCCACCTTGGCAGCCACCTTCTGGAGTGCCTATCAGAACACCGCCGGTGAGCCCGCCGCCGAGAGTGACGTGCGCGTTGCGCTCGGCTGTCTGCTGCTCGCCCGGGCGGATGGCAAATCTCAGGTCGAGTATCTGGGCGCCCACGCACCCAGCGTTCGGGCAGCCGCCAAGGATCTGCTCACGAGTGATGTCGACACCCCGATCCACGAGAGCGTCGCACGCGCGCTCCACACCCTCGGAGGGACCCAATGACCACCCACTACATCGATTCTGTGATCGGACGCGAGATCCTCGATTCGCGTGGTCGCCCGACTGTCGAGGCGGAGGTGCGCCTGAGTGACGGGCGTTCCGTCATCGCCAGTGTCCCTTCAGGTGCCTCAACCGGACGCCATGAAGCAGTCGAACGCCGCGACGGTGATCCGCAACGCCATCGAGGAAAAGGGGTGCGGCAGGCGGCGAACTCCATCAGCACCGAGATCTCTCGCCGTCTCGAGGGCATGCCCGTCGACGGCCATCAAGTCGATCGCGCCCTGATCGATCTGGACGGAACGGAGGACAAGAGCCGACTGGGGGCCAACGCCATCTTGGCGACGTCCCTCGCCGTAGTTCGCGCGGAGAGCATCGTCGCCGGCCGGCCACTCTGGCGGCACCTCTCCGGAGGCCGCGATGTGACATTGCCCATGCCGATGGTGAACATCATCAGCGGTGGCCTGCACGCAGGGAAGCAGTTGGACTTCCAGGACTTCCTCATCATCCCCGTCGGCGCGGAGCGCTACAGTCAGGCGCTCGACTGGATCAGCGATGTCCACGCGGCCACCGCCGAAGTTCTCAGCCGCCGAGGCTACTCGCTGCTGCGTGCCGATGAAGGCGGGTACGGCCCCGCTCTCTCCGGCCATGAAGAAGCTCTCGAAATACTGGACGCTGCCGTGGAGTCGGCAGGACTTCGCCTCGGCGAAGACATCGGGTACGCACTTGACGTTGCCGCATCCCATTTCTATGACGAGACCCGCGATGTCTACCACCTGGCCAGCGAGGGCCGAGATCTCACTGCCACCGACGTCATCGACCTCCTGGAGGGCATGGTGGACCGGCATCCGATCCTGTCCATCGAAGACGGCCTCGCCGAGGACGATTGGGAACACTGGCCCGCCCTGGTAGAGCGGCTCGGAACCCGTATCCAGGTCATCGGCGACGATCTGTTCACCACGAATACCAAGCGTCTCGCTCGTGGCATCAGCGAGCACTCCGCCAACGCCGTCCTCGTGAAGATGAACCAGATCGGAACCATCTCGGAGACGCTCGAGGTCGTCGTCCAGGCGAAAGCCGAGGGATGGGCGACGATCATCTCGGCGCGATCCGGCGAGACGGAGGATCCCGCGCTCGCCGACCTCGCCGTCGGCTGGGCCGGCGGGCAGATAAAGATCGGCTGCGTCACGCAATCCGAGCGACTCGCCAAGTACAACCAGCTCACCCGCATCGAACAGCAACTGGGCGACCTTGCCGTGTTCGCCGGCCGCGCCGCCCTCGGCGGAGGAGCAGGACAATGAGCGCACCCAAGATTCTGATCACCGACTACACCTGGCCGGACACCGCAGTGGAACGGCGAGTGCTCTCGGAGCTCGACGCGGAGGTCATCGAAGCTCCGAACGGTGACGAGCACACCCTCGTACGGCTCGCCGAGGGCGTATCGGCGATCATGACGTGCTTTGCGCACGTCACCCCCGCGGTCATCGATGCCGCCGCCGCGACTTTGAAAGTCGTTGCCCGCTACGGCGTCGGCGTCGACAACATCTCTGTCGACGCCGCCACCCACCTTGGGATACCGGTCACGAACGTCCCGGCATACTGCGTCGACGAAGTAGCGGAGCACGTGCTCGCGATGATCTTCGCCCTCGAACKAGGCCTTCCTACCTACGATCGCGCTGTCAGGGACAACGACTGGCGACTCCGAGCAGATCTCGGTACCCGACGCATTCGCGGGCGGACAGTAGGAATTGTCGGCGGGGGCCGCATCGGCTCCGCGCTCGCCGAACGCTGCGAGGCTCTCGGCATGCGGGTGCTGATCCACCACCCGCGTTCGCCTCACCTCGGCGACCCTTCGCTGTTCGAGCTGCTCGGCCAATCCGACTACGTGTCGCTGCACGTACCTCTCACGCCGGCTACCGCCCACATGGTCAATGACGACTTCCTGCGGGCGATGCAACCCGACGCCTACTTGATCAACACCGCACGCGGAGCCGTCGTCGACCCGGGGGCCCTGGAGCGTGCACTGAAGCTCGGGTGGATCGCCGGAGCAGGAATCGACGTGTTCGAGCCGGAAATCCTTCCACCTGGACACCCCCTGCTCGCGCAGGCGCGCCTGCTCGCCACCCCACACACGGCCTTCTCGTCGCGGGAGTCGATCGCCTCACTGGCTGAGCAGGCGGCGCAAAGCGTGGTCGACGTCCTGACGGGCAGGACACCGGCCAGCGTCGTGAACCAATGACTACGCAAGCCCCTGAGGATAAAAACGCTTGGATGACGTGCTCGAAGCGAAGGACAACGCCATGACCGATCATGATGCCCCACCTGTCTCGACCGATGCGTTTGGAGTCGGCACCTTTGTCGATTCCGACGGCGCATTCCCGGGAGTGGTGCGTGACAACACGGTGTACGACGCCAGGCCGGTGGTCGGGCGTGATGCGACCCTGCGCGACCTCCTCAGCGACTGGGACGCATGCCTGGATTCGCTGGCGGAGTTCGTCTCGACCCAGCCCCAGGGGCGCTCTATTGCCGACGTCGAGATTCTGCCGCCCGTACAGCCTGTCGGACAGATCCTCTGTGCGGGAGCGAACTATCGACGTCACGTTCAGCAGATCGTGGTCAGCACCTTCCGGAACTCGGGTGACCTGCGGTCAGATGAAGAGCTTCGAGATCTCGCGCTCCAGACGGTGGAGCGCCAGACGCATTCTGACCCCTTCATGTTCGTGGGTCTGCCATCCGCAGTCTCCGGCGCACGCGATGACATCGTCCTGTGGTCTCCCGGCGAGCAGCACGACTGGGAGATCGAACTCGGGGTTATCCTCCAGCATTCGATACACCGCGTCTCGCCCGAGGATGCGATGAGTCACGTCGCCGGGTATGTGATGAGCAATGACCTCACGGTGCGTGACGTCATGTCCCGACCGGGTATGCCTCTTACCGACTTCCTGACGTCCAAGAACGGTCCCACCTATTTCCCTACTGGGCCCATAATCCTTCCGGCTCGATTCGTGCAGGACTACCGCCGTCTGCAACTCACCCTTCGGGTCAATGGCGAAATCATGCAAGACGAGTCGGTCAGCGACATCATCCGTGGTGTTGAGGCGTGCGTCAGCTACGCATCTCACCGCGCCTGCCTGTCGGTCGGTGACATGATCCTGACCGGATCACCCGCAGGCAACGCCGGCCACCACGGGAACCGATGGCTGCGTCCCGGCGATGTTATTGAAGCAACCATCACTGGCCTCGGCACTCAGACCAATCGATGCGTCGCTCCCTCGCGGTAGACGAACAGCATCAAGGACATGTCAGGAAGTTTCGGGGGTCAGTCCCGCCACCAGGCGTCGCCCAGCGTGGAGCGCCGCGGCACCAGATGCGGCGACAGCACGACCGACCGGTTGGCGACTCCGGGATTCGCGATCTTCTCCAGGAGGAGGTCGGCGGCGGTGCGGCCCATCTCCTCGCCGGGCTGACTGACCGTCGAGATCGGGATTGCGCTCTCGGACGCGAAGTGGTTGTTGTCGTAGCCCGTCACTGCGATGTCGCCGGGAACCGAGAATCCGGGCAGGTCTGCCAGCACCTGCACGAGGCCGATCGCGAGCAGATCGGATGCCGCAACGATGGCGTCGTATGTTCCGGCGCCGCGCTCGACGATGAGCTGCGCGGCCTGCCGGCCGTGGCGGATGTTGAGCCCCCGCGTCTCGAGCACCTCGAGGTGGGCGTCGGGAACACGGTCGACCTCGGCTGATGCGCCTCTGTGACGATCGCCCACAGCGGTGAGGGTAAGGGGTCCGCCGACGAAGAGCACCCGTCGCGCACCGCGATCGAGCACGTGCGACGCGGCAAGTGCTCCGCCGCGCTGCTCGTCAACCGCGACAGACGAGTAGGCGTTCGTCGCGGACGTGAAGTTGACGAGCACCGTCGGGGTGGAGCGGATCGGCAGCACCCCGGAATGCGCGAGAGGAGTGTCGAGGGGGGCGAGCAGGATGCCGGCGACCCGTGACCGTTCGAAGAGCTCCAGGTTGCGCACTTCACGGTCGCGGTCGATCTCGGAGTTCGCGATGAGCACGTCGAAACCGCGGCGGCGCATGGCCTGCTCGACGCCGCGGGCGATGTCGACGAAGAAGGAGTTGCCGAGGTCTGCGAGGACCAGCCCGATGGTCGTGCTGCTGCCTGCAGCGAGGGATCGCGCGGCGTCGTTGCGGACGAAGCCGAGCTCGGCGATCGCGCCGAGCACCTTGCGGCGGGTGTGCTCCGAGACCTTCTCCGGATTGTTGAGCGTGTTCGACACGGTGCCGAGCGCGACTCCCGCATGCCGCGCCACATCGCTCATGCTCGGCTGTGAGCGTGAGCTTCCTTGTGGATCGACGGCGATGAAGTCCTCCGGGCGGGGGCCGAGCGATGAATCCGCTCTCTGAGCATTATGGCGGACGATCGACTGAGGGATGACATTGAAGCGCTTCATAACGGATTGGTCACGCGTTTGACGCTATCCGATCGCTGTGGCACCATGTCAAATGAAGCGCTTCAAAACGAGGCGTCGCATTCAAGGAGGAATAGTGACCACTGCAGCAGGGCGCGTTCGGCGCCTCATCCCGGTCGCAGCACTTGTCGGTGTCGGCGCTCTCGCCCTCACGGCGTGCTCGGGTGCCGCCGACTCGGGGTCGGCCGCCGGCACCGGCGAGTTCACGTATCTCGGCCAGACCGAGAACACCACGATCATCGCAACGCTCGAGACTCTCGCCGGTGACGCCTGTGTCGATGCAAACGCCGCGGCACCCCTGAAGGCCGACAGCATCGCCGGAACCCAGTGGGACCAGCAGCTCCAGCTGCTCGCGAGCCAGGACGGACTGTCCGACATGCAGATGGCGGCAGGCACGCCCTCCCTCATGCAGGACTTCATCGACGCCGGGCAGGTGCTCAACCTCACCGAGACCCTGGACGAGCTGGGCGCGTCGGACGCGATCCTCCCCGCGGCGGAGTCGACGATCAAGGCTCTCTATGGCGGCGGCGATCTCTACGCCCTGCCCACCGAGTTCAACATCGAGGGCTTCTGGTACAACAAGGAGCTCCTCGCGGACAACGGCATCGAGGTGCCCGAGACGTGGGACGCCCTGGTTGACGCGGCGGCGACGCTCAAGAGCGCCGGCATCCAGCCGTTCTCGGCGGCGGGCAAGGACGGCTGGCCCGTCACGCGCCTCGTGGGCGACTACATCTTCCGCGACCTCGGCGCTGACGCGCTGCAGAAGGTCGCCGACGGGGATGCCTCGCTGACCGATCCCGAGTATGTCGCGGCGGCCGACGCCGTCGCAGAACTGGGCAAGGCCGGATACTTCGGGGACGCCGTCGGATCGGTCGACTACAACGCCGCGATGAACCAGTTCCTGACCGGCAACGCCGCGTTCTTCTACATGGGCAGCTGGGCTCTCGCGAACTTCAACGACCCGGAGCAGAACAAGATCGGTGCCGACAACGTCGGCTTCGCACCATTCCCGGCGGTCGAGGGCGGCGCGGGCAGCATCGACGAGGTGCCCGCCAACGTCGGCATCCCGGTGATGTTCTCGGAGAAGGGCGCCGACGCCGACACCAAGGCGTGGATCGACTGCATCGTGAACAACTACGGCGACACCGTCCTCGCGGACTCCGGCGTCGTCTCGGGCTTCACGCTGAGCGATGCGCCGACCGACCTCGCCCCGACCACGCAGATCGTCCAGGACACGATCCAGAACGCGCCCTCGAGCGTGCTGTGGTTCGAAGCGCTGTTCACCTCGAAGGGAACGAGCATCAGCCAGACCAACGGCGGTGCACTTGCCAACGGCTCCGTCAGCGGCGCCGACTTCATGCAGCTGGTCCAGTCGGCCAACGACGAAGGCTGATCGAACCAGGCCCGAGGGGGGCGCAGCTGCTCGCCGCGTCCCCCTCGGGGCCACCCACGACATAGGAGTCACCCGGTTATGCAAAAGGTGCTCGGCGACAAACGCGCCATCCTGATCCTGCTCGGCCCTGCGCTGCTCATCTACTCGCTGGTCATGCTCGTCCCGATCGTGTGGTCGCTCTACTACACGGTGCAGGACGGCAACCCGATCGTCGGGTTCACCTTCAACGGATTCGGAAACTTCGTCAAGTTCTTCCAGGATCCGGCGGCGTGGGACGCGGTCTTCTTCACCCTCAAGTACGCCGTCATCCTCACCGCCCTCCAGGTCGCTCTCGGCTACGGGCTCTCGCTGCTCTACGTGTTCTGGCTTCGGAAGGGCTCGGGGCTCGTGCGCACCATCGTGTTCTTCCCTGTCGTCCTGCCCACCGTCGCGATCGCGCTGCTCTTCCAGCGACTCTTCGAGGCCGCTCCCACGACAGGGCCGGTCAACTCACTCATCATGCTGCTGGGCGGAGACTCGATCGACTGGTTCGGGATGCCGGCGGCGTCCTTCTGGATCGTCATCCTGATGGACCTCTGGCGCTCGATGGGCTTCTACGCCGTCCTGCTCTACGCGGGACTCGTCGACATCCCGGAGGAGCTCATCGAGTCCGCCCGCATCGACGGCGCGTCTGGCTGGAAGCTCATCCGGACGATCATCATCCCGCTGAGCCTTCCGGTGCTGCTTTCGAGCATCATCTTCAGCATCAACGGAACCCTCAAGGTGTTCGACACCGTCATCGCCCTCACTGCGGGAGGGCCCGGCAACGCCACCACACCGCTCACGCTCTACATGTTCCGCACGTCATTCGCGTACGGCGACTACGGCTATGGCAGCACGATCGCGCTCATGCTGACGATCCTCTGCCTGCTGTTCACCATCGTCATCTTCCGATCGACGCGTCGCGATCTCAGCAAGGAGTGACCATGTCCGCCACGACCGCATTCATTACGGGCAAGGATCTGCCCGACATCCACGAAGCCCCACCGCGACGACGCCGCTCGCTGCGCAAGACGCTCAGTCGCATCCCCGGATGGCTCCTCATCAGCCTCCTCCTCATCATCGTGATCTACCCGATGGTGTGGATGTTCCTGGGCTCGTTCAAGACGCAGGACGAGTTCCTCAACGCCCCGTTCTGGGCGCTCCCCGACAAGTGGTCGCTCGACAACTACATCGAGGTCTTCACGACGGGCAACTTCGGCACCTACGTGCGCAACAGCATCCTGGTCGTCTTCCCCTCCCTTGCGCTCATCCTGCTTCTGGGAGTGGCCGCCGGCTTCGCGCTCGAGGTGATGATGTGGAAGGGCAAGGCGACGGTCCTGCTGCTCTTCCTCATCGGCATCATGGTGCCGACGCAGATGATCCTGCTTCCGCTGTTCACCATCTACTTCCGGCTGCACCTCACCGGCACGTTCTGGCCGCTCATCATCACCTATGTGGCCACAGGTCTGCCACTGACGGTGTTCATGATGGCGACGTTCTTCCGGGCGGTGCCGCGCRAGATCTTCGAGGCGGCGACGCTGGATGGCGCGAACATCTTCCGCATGTTCTGGTCGGTCGGCGTTCCCCTGGTGCGCAACGCTCTGTTCACCGTCGGACTCGTGCAGTTCTTCTTCCTCTGGAATGACCTGCTGGTCGCGTTGACGTTCACGACGAGCAGCGAACTGCGCACCATCCAGGTGGGGCTGCTCAACTTCACCGGGGAATATGGCGCGGTGCAGTACGGTCCGACCTTTGCGGCGATCGCGGTGAGTGTGTTCGGGACGCTGCTGATCTACCTGTTCCTCAACCAGCAGGTCATGAAGGGCCTCACGGCCGGATCGGTCAAGGGCTGACGTGACGGAGATCACAGAGATCTGGCTCGAGAACAGGCGCGCAGGGACGACCGTTGGGATCGACGAGGATGCGCCTCGCATCTCGTTCACCGTGACCGAGTCTGCCCACGCTTATGAGCTCGAGTTCACCCGCGAGGCTGGTGGGGTGGAGCGCGCCAGCGCGGCCGACACGTCGCGCGTCGCCTGGCCGTTCGCTCCTCTCGCCCCGCGCGAAGGCGGGGTGCTGCGTGTGCGCGGCGAGGGGACGGATGCCTGGAGCACCGGTACGACGATCGAACGAGGTCTCGCCGGCGACTGGCGGGTGGACTTCGCGTCGCCATCCACCTCCGCGCCGCAGGGGACGCTGCGCCCCGGTTTCCTCCTGCGAGCGAGCTTCGACGCGGGAGTTCCCGTGGAGCGCATCGCGAAGGCACGGCTGTACTCGACGGCGCACGGCGTCTACGAGCTGGAAGTCAACGGCGGTCGCGTCGGCGACGACCGGCTGGCGCCCGGCTGGACGAGCTACAGCCACCGGCTGAGGCACCAGACGTACGACCTCACCGCGGTTCTCGTGGATGGCGAGAACGTGCTCGGCGCCTGGCTCGCCGACGGCTGGTACCGGGGCCGCATCGGCTTCGACGGCGGACTGTGGGATCTCTACGGGACGGATGTCGCGCTGCTCGCGCAGCTCGAGCTCACCACAGTCGACGGCGAGCATGTCGTCGTCCCCCTCGACTGGACGTTCCGCGAGTCGCCGATCACGGCGGTCGGTCTCTATGAGGGTGAGACCTACGACGCCCGCCTCCTGCCGCAGCGCTGGTCGGCTCCGGGCTTCGATGCGTCCGGCTGGGCGGCCGCGACTACTCTTCCGCGGGAGTCCTTCAGTGCCGCTGTCGAGGCCCCCACGGCGCTGCCGGTCCAAGAAACCGAAGTGCTGCATCCGATCTCGATCGACCGTCGTCCGAACGGTCGCATCCGGCTCGACTTCGGCCAGAACATCTCGGGGGTCCTGCGCATCCGGCCGCGCGCCGCGGCCGGGCACACCATCGTGCTGCACCACGCCGAGGTGATCGAGAACGGCGAGCTCGGCATCCGTCCCCTCCGTTCCGCGACGTCCGTCGATACGTACGTCACGGTCGGGGTGGAGGGCGAGGAGTACTCGCCGCGGTTCACGATCCACGGGTTCCAGTACGCCGAGCTCGAGAACTGGCCCGGAGAGCTGCGCGACGGCGACGTCGAGGCCGTCGTGATCCACACCCGGATGCGGCGCACCGGAACGTTCGAAAGCTCGCATGCGGGCCTGAACCAGCTGCACTCGAACGTCGTGTGGAGCATGCGCGACAACTTCGTGGACCTTCCGACCGACTGCCCGCAGCGCGATGAGCGCGTCGGGTGGACCGGCGACATCCAGGTGTTCGCGCCGACGGCGCTGCGGCTGTTCGCGGCCCACGGCACGCTCACCGGATGGCTGCGCGACCTCGCTCACGAGCAGCGCGATCAGGGGCACGTTCCCAACTTCGTGCCGTGGGTCGAATGCGGGTTCCCGAACTTCCCGACGGCCGCGTGGGGGGATGCCGCGGTCATCGTGCCGTGGACGATGTACCTCGACGACGGCGACACGCAGATCCTGGTCGACCAGTACGAGAGCATGCGCGCGTGGGTCGACCTCGTGGCCGACCTCACCGGACACACGGGACTGTGGAACGCCGGATTCCAGCTCGGTGACTGGCTCGATCCCACGGCACCCCCGGAGAGCCCCGGCGACTCGCACACCGACAAGGCCCTCGTCGCTACGGCGTACCACGTCAAGACCGCGCGCATCGTGGCCGAGACCGCGACCCTGCTCGGCGACAGCGAGGGCGCCGAGCGCTATCAGCGGATCGCCGAGCGAGCAACTGTCGCCTTCCAGGACGAGTTCATCAGCGCGTCGGGCCGAGTCGTGAGCGACACGGCGACCTCGATCGCGGTCGCCCTGGTCTTCGACCTGTTCGCCTCTCCGGAGCAGGCCACACGCGCGGGGGAGCGGCTGCGCGACCTCGTCGGCCACGGCGGCTTCCACATCTCGACCGGCTTCGTCGGCACGCCGATCATCTGCGACGCCCTCGTGATGTCGGGAAGCATGGACTACGCGTACCACCTATTGCTGCAGGAGGGCCTTCCGTCCTGGCTCTACCCGGTGACGATGGGCGCGACGACGATCTGGGAGCGGTGGGACAGCATGCTGCCCGACGGGTCGATCAACCCCGGCGACATGACCTCGTTCAATCACTACGCCCTCGGTGCCGTCGCCGACTTCCTGCATCGCTCCGTCGCGGGGCTGTCGTCGGATGCGCCCGGCTGGGAGGTCGTGCGCTTCGCGCCCCGTCCCGGCGGGGGCCTCGAGCATGCGTCCGCGCAGTTCGACAGCGTGCGGGGAGCGGCTGCCATCTCGTGGCGCCGAGAGGGCGAGACCCTGACGATCGAGGTGACGGTGCCGGCGGCATCCCGCGGGATCGTCGTTCTCCCCGAGACCCGCGAGGAGGTCGCGGTCGGACCGGGCCGCCATTCGTTCCGCACCTCGTTCCGGGCTGTCGCCGACGACCCTGACGCACCGTTCTTCGGCTGGCGGCGCGAGCCCGTCGAAGCCTGACCACCACTCACCGCAGAGGACTCATGAACCAGCTCAGGACGTCGATCACTCCCGGCCGCCCATGGCTCGACACGAAGGGCGAGCGCATCCACGCCCACGGCGGCTCGGTGATCACCGTCGACGGGGTGCACTACTGGTACGGCGAGAACAAGGAGTTCTCGACTCCGGGCAGCGGCATCTGGCACTGGGGTGTGCGCTGCTACTCGTCGACGGACCTCTGCAATTGGGAGGACCGGGGGCTCATCATCCCGCCGGACGAAGCGGATGCCTCGTCCCCGCTGCATCCGTCAGCGGGGATGGATCGACCGCACATCATCTACAACGCGTCGACACGCAAGTACGTGTGCTGGATCAAAGTCATGACGAAGGGCTCGATCCAGCGCTCTACTGTGCTCACTGCCGACAGCATCCTCGGACCCTACGAGACCGTCCGCACGTGGCTGCGGCCGCTCGACATGAGCGCGGGCGACTTCGACCTCGTGGTCGACCCGCACGATGGCAAGGGCTACTACTACTTCGAGCGCGTGCACTCCGAGATGATCTGCGCCGACCTGACCTCGGACTACACGGACGTGACGGGGTACTACTCGACCCACTTCCCGCAGCCGCAGCCACCCTTCGTACGTGAAGCGCCGGCCTATTTCTCGCGCAAGGGGCAGCACTATCTGCTGACCTCGGGAACCACCGGGTACTACCCGAACCCGTCCGAAGCCGCCGTGGCGAAGTCCTACCACGGGCCCTTCGAGGTGCTCGGAGACCTGCATCCGTCCGATCAGTCGCGGACGTCGTTCCACTCGCAGATCTCGTCGGTGTTCCGGCATCCCGGCAAGAAGGATCTCTACATCGCGATCGCGGATCGATGGCTTCCCACGTACCTCGAGCACGGGGCCCGCGCGCACCAGGCCTTCGTCGATCACTTCGCGCCGGGCAAGGACAGCGACGAGCCCATGGAAGAGTTCGCCCACGTGGACACTTCCACCGCCGACTACGTCTGGCTGCCGATCCGGTTCGAAGGCGATCGGCCGATCATCGAGTGGCGGGACGAATGGAGCCCGGACGAGTACTGATGCAAGAATCACTCTTTCGGCCGGAGGCAGATGAGATGCGCGAACCACAGCAGCACGCGACGTCGGCGCGGTACGCGGACCCGGACTTCGGACCCAACGTCAAGATCTTCGCCCCGGACATCCCCGTCGACGAGATCAATGCCTATCTGCTGAGCATCTCCGATGAGAGCGAGTTCGGTGATGGTCGGCACGCGGTGTTCTTCAGACCCGGCATCTATGGCGAGGCATCCGGCCAAGACGACCCTGCGCACGCTGCGGGCATCCTCAACGCCACTGTCGGGTACTACACGGCGATAGCCGGTCTCGGCCAGTCACCCGACGACGTTCTGATCAATGGTGCGCTGCACGTGGATCCCGGCGACACCCTCACCAACTTCTTCCGATCACTGAGCAACATCGCGATCAATCCCATCCAGCGTCCGGTCGGGGTGGACGCGGCCAGCGAGTCTCCGCACGGTGTCGCGGATCCGCACACGATGACTTGGGCGGTCTCGCAGGCTACGCCGCTCAGGCGCGTCCATATCAAGGGAAGCCTCGATCTCACCGGGAAGGTCCCCAGCAACGCCTTCGGATCGACGCTGATCAACAGCCGGATCGACGGCGCCGTGATCAGTGGCGACGCAACGCTCGGTCCTGCTCAAGCGCAGTGGTACACGCGCGACAGCTGGATCGGCGCCTGGAATGGGGTCGGTGTGAACACCGTCTTCTCGGGCGTGGAGGGCGCTCCACCCTCGAACTTCGTCGGCGACGGCACGACAACCCTCGCGCACACCCCCACCTCGCGCGAAGCGCCGTTTCTGTTCATCGACGAGGACGACGCCTACAAAGTGTTCGTGCCGCACGTGAAGCACATGTCCTCCGGTACGCACTGGTCAACCGGGCCGCAGGACGGCACCGCGCTCCCGCTCGACGCCTTCTTCATTGCGCACCCCGAGCACTCCGCCGCCGACATCAACATGGCGCTCGCGACGGGTAAGAATCTGATCCTCACGCCTGGCCTCTATTCCCTCGAGGCGCCGATCGTGGTCGATCGCGACGGCACGATCATCCTGGGGTTGGGATTCGCAACCCTCGTACCCGCTCCGGGAATCAGCGCCTTCACCGTAGGAGACGTGAACGGCGTCATCATCTCGGCGGTCACCGTCGACGCCGGCCCGAACACCGACATCCTGATCCGCATCGGCGAAAGCGGCAACACCCGCCTTCTCGAATTCGATGCACCGACTTCGCTCAGCGATGTCTTCGTGCGGGTCGGCGGCCGGACCAATGGACAGGTCCGCGTCGCACTGGAGATCAACAGCGACAACGTCATCCTCGACGACTGCTGGATCTGGCGCGCTGACCATGGCGCGGGAGCGGGGTGGACGAGCAACCTGGCCGAGTACGGACTGGTGGTCAACGGCTGCAACGTCACCGCCACCGGACTCATGGTCGAGCATTTCCAGAAGAACCAGGTCGTCTGGAACGGCGAACTCGGCACCACTGTCTACTACCAGAGCGAGTTCCCCTACGACGTACCCGCCCAGGTGGAGTGGATGGACGGCGAAAGCAGCGGCCACCCCTCGTATGTGGTGGCCCCGGGAGTGAAAAGTCACCAGGGGACCGGGCTTGCGATCTATGGCCTCTTCTTCGCCGGGCTGTCGCGGCCCACTCCTTCTCACATTCGCGTGTCCGCGGCGGTCACAGCACCCGTCGCGGAACATGTGAGGTTCACGGCGCTCTCGTCGGCGATCATCGTCGCCGGCGCCATCGACCACGTGATCAACACGACCGGGCAGTCCGTCGACGCCACGTCACCGAATTCTCTGGTGCCGGGCATGACCGCGGTCACCCGACTGGCGTCCGGCTAGCTCTGCGCACGCAGTCCGACGTTCAAGACCGGTGAGCTCAGACCGAGCGCAGAACGACGCGTCCCGCGATCTCCTCGGCGAGCTGGCGAGATGGCTGCGCGCCCACGCCTCCGGCTCCGCGAGTCGAGGCGGTGCCGCATGCGACGCCGAGGGCGAGACTGCGATCGATCGGCAGCCCCGACAGCCGACCGGCGAGGAACCCCGCGGCGAGGCTGTCGCCTGCCCCGACGGTGTCGACGAGATCGCCCTCGATCTCGGGCACATCGGCCCGGACACGCACGGTGGTGCCGGCGTCCCGCCAGGCGGCGACCGCGCCCTCGGCTCCGAGCTTGTGCACGACGACCGCACCATCGGGCATGCGGTCAAGCAGCGATGCCACCGCGGCATCCGGCTCTGAGATGCCCGTGATCCCCGCCAGCTCCTGTTCGTTGCCGAAGAACACGTCGGCGTGGGCGATGAGATTCAGGATGCCCCGATCCCACTGCTCCTCCGGGTCGAAGTTGCCGTCGACCGAGGTGGTGAGCCCGGCCGCGCGGGCGTGGGCGAACAGGGCGGCCGCGTCGTCCCACAGGGCGTGCTGCAGGAACCAGCTGCCGATGTGCAGGTGCGCGGCGTCGTCGAACGAATCCGGAACGTCGGCGGCGGCGGTATGCCCGATCGAGCCCATCGCGGTGAGGATGGCGCGATCGCCGCCGGGCCTCGTGAGATGCGTCGACGACCCGGTCGGCAGCGACGGGTCGACGCGTACGCGCGACACGTCGATCCCACGGGCCGCGAGCTCGCGGAGGATGAAGTCGCCGAATACGTCGCGTCCGACCACCCCGATCATGGTGGTGGACACTCCCGCCGCGGCCGCACCGCACGCCGTGATCGCCGACGAGCTGCCCATCGTGAGCGCGGTGAACGGCACGAGCTGCTCGTGCTGACCGAAGCGGATGTCGTCGTCGGTGAGGCCGACGATGAGGTCCACGCAGAGCTCACCGACGACGAGCAGGCGACCGGTCACTCCGGAAGCGGCTTCAGCCATTGGGTCCATACCCCTTCGCAATCGAGATCGTGGCGTTCGCACCACGACCGGACGGATGCCTCGGCCTCGCGCAGCGTCGCCGCCATGTTCTCGCGTCCGCGGTCGGATCCCTGCACGGTCACGATGTGCCAGGCGGAGACCGCGGTCGCGGCATCCGCCCCGCTCTTCGCGCTCGCCCCACTGGGCGTGTGCACGGCGATGACGTCGCCGTCGCCGAGTCCCAGTATGGCTGCCACAGTGTCGGCGAGATCGATGAGGAGGCGCCCCACCTCCGGATGGGCGGGGACGGCGACGGTGACGACCGGCATCAGCTGGTGACGAGGACCGAGCGGTTCAGGAACGGCGGGGTATCGGGATTGCGCCCGGCCTCCCGGGCGAGGGCGAGCGCGAGGCGGTGCGCGAGCACGAGGTTCGCCTGCGGGTCGAGATCGTTCGAGTAGACGGTGGCACCGGTGGAGCGCACGTCGGCGGCGACGACTTCGGGCACATCGCCGAGCACCCAGACGAGCGAATCGGGGCCGGCACACGAGATGGGGCCGTGCTGGTACTCCCACACCGGGTAGGCCTCGGTCCACGTTCCCGCGGACTCGCGGAGCTTGAGGGCGGCCTCGTGCGAGAGCCCGACAGTCCAGCGATGCCCGAGGAAGACGACCTGCTTGACCTTCGCGGGGTCGGCCGGCAGCGGGAGTTCGAGCGCGGTGCGCGCGTCGGCGACCAGCGTGTCGGGAACCAGGCCGATCGAGGCACGAAGAGTCGTGAGACCCGTGGTGGCGAACCGCGTCTGCACGACCGAGGTCTCATCGGCGAAGCCGAGGTGCACGATGCGGTCGCACAGCTCGCCGAGCGGGGTTTCGAGGTCGCCGAGGATCGCCGTGATCCGGTGTGTGCCCTTGTACCGCTCGACGACCTCGACGACGTCGGCGGTCGTGCCCGAGCGCGAGATGACGACGATGTGCTCGTCGTCGTCGATCCAGGTCAGCTCTGTGGGGATCGCGGCGCGCGTGCGGCCGAGGCCGGCGTCGTTGCGCAGGTACGCGTACGAGTCGCCGATGTAATACGACGTGCCGCAGCCGATGACGATGACCTTCTCGCCCTGCTGCGGGAGCAGCGCGAGCTGCTCCGCGGGCAGCGCCAGCGCCTGCGTCCAGATCTCCGGCTGGCTCGTGAGCTCCTGCTCGGTGACGACGCCCAAGGCGGCGTTGCTGTCATTCATGCGGTTCCTCCTGGGCTGTCCTCAGCGTCGAGGACTCGATTGAGTGAGCAACATTCAATCAGAAATGAGCATGTTATGGAAGTTCTTGACTATTTCCCCTCGTTTGGTGAATACTCGTCCCAACCAAGAGGCGCAACGCAGCACCGCGGTCGCGCCGCAGACGAACCCGAAGGGATCGCAGCGTGAAATTCACCAACAAGCGTGTTGTCAGCGGGGCGGCCGTGCTCGCCGCCGGAGCACTGGCGCTATCCGGCTGTGCCGGTTTCGGCGGGGGCGGCGGCGACGACGAAGCCGGTTCGCAGAAGCTCACTTTCACCACATGGGGCAGCGAGGCCGAAGAGATCCAGTTCAAGGCGCTGATCAAGCAGTTCGAGAGCGAGCACGAGGGCGCCAAGATCAAGCTGAACGTCGTGCCCTACGACCAGATGTTCTCCAACATCGACGCGCAGCTTTCATCCGGCGATGCGCCCGACCTCTTCCGGGTGGACTACGGCAACCTGGGCGTGTACTCCAGCCAGGGCCAGCTGCTCGACCTCAGCCCCTACTTCACCGACGACGAGATCGCCGATTTCGTCCCCGCGATGTGGGAAGGCGTCTCGTACGACGGCGCACCCTACGGCGTGCCGCACCAGACCGACGTGTCGGCGCTTCTCGTCAACACGGCGATGGTCGAGGCGGCCGGCGTCGACCCGTCCACGTTCCCGACGACGCAGGACGAAGCCTGGACGTGGGATGAGTTCGCGGATGTCGCTGCGCAGCTGCGCGCGGGCCTTCCGGCGGACAAGTACCCATTCGTCTACAACTGGCAGCTGGGTGGCGCGCCGCGCTGGTTCAGCTGGCTGTTCCAGGCCGGCGGCACCTTCATCGGCGAGGACGGCACCACACCCACCATCGATTCCGCCGAGGGCGAGAAGGCGCTGGACTTCACGAAGAGCTTCTTCGAGAACGAGTGGGTGCCCCCGACCAGCTCCACCAAGGGAACCGTCTATGCAGACAACCTCTTCACCGAGCAGACCGCGGCGATGGCGTTCGCCGGCTCGTTCCTCGTGCCTGACCAGGACGCACTGAACGAGTTCGAGTGGACGGCCATCCCGATGCCGAGGGACGAACGCGGCGCGACCGATCTCGGCGGCAACGCGCTGGTGGCCACGAAGGACACGAGCAACCCCGAGCTCGCGGCCGAGTTCCTGAAGTTCATGGTGTCGGCCGATGCGATGTCGGCGTTCTGCGCCGCCACGAACGAGCTGCCCACGCGGCTCGACCTCGCCGGCGACGCGATCAGCTTCGACGTCCGTCCCGACGTGATGCCGGTGTTCGTCGACCAGGCCGCCACGATCGAGGCCGCCGATGTCAAGCAGCTGACTTCGCCCGCCATGGCGGCGATCAACACCGCCCTCCAGGACCAGCTCGAGGCGGCGTTCATCGGCGGTCAGTCGACCGCCGACACCCTGGCGAACCTCACCAAGGCGATTCAGGAAGCGGCTCAGTAATGACCGCTGCCGTGACCGCCTCCGTCCGGAAGGGCGCTCCGGCGCCCTCCCGGACGGGGGCGGCGCGCCGCACGGCGCGCCGTAGGGATTCGCTGACGGGATGGGCATTCATCGGCCCGAACCTGATCCTGCTCGCGCTGTTCATGTTCCTGCCGATCCTGTGGGCCGTCCCGCTCTCCTTCCAGGAGACGAGGGGCTTCGGAGACCCGAGGTGGGTCGGACTGGACAACTACATCCGGATGGCGACCGACCCGGTCTTCTGGCTGAGCCTCGGCAACACCGTGCTCTTCACCATCGTCACGGTCCCCATCGTCATGATCGGCGGCCTCGGCCTCGCGGTGCTGGTGAACTCCGTGCTGCCGGCGCGGGGTATCTGGCGCACGATCATCGTGCTGCCCATGGTCATTTCGGGTGTGGCATCCGGCATGATCGCCGTCGCCTTGTTCTACGAGAGCAACGGGCTGATCAACAAGGTCCTGGTCGCCATCGGTCTCGAGCCGATCCCGTGGCAGTCCAACGGCACGGCGGCGATGATCTCGGTCATGATCGCCGCCATCTGGCTCAGGATCGGCTTCAACATGGTGATCTACCTGGCAGGGCTCCAGGGCATCTCGCCCGAGCTGTATGAGGCGGCACGCATCGACGGCGCCAGCCGCTGGCAGCAATTCCGCTCCGTCACCATGCCGCTGGTGGGGCCGAGCTCCTTCTTCCTGCTGATCATGAACGTCATCGCATCGTTCCAGGTCTTCGACCTGATCTACGTCATGACCGGCGGCGGACCTGGCAACGCGACATCCGTGCTCGTCACCTACGCCTACCGAAAYGGGTTCCAGATCCGCGAGCCCGGCTATGGCGCGGCGATCGGCATCGTCATCCTCCTCATCACGCTCGCCTTCACCTTCATCCAGTGGAAGACCAGCCGAACCCGCGACATGGTCGAATAGGGGCTCCCCATGACTCAGACAACCACCCTCCTCCAGCTCGCGGAAGTGGACCAATTCGGCGAGCGACGGGCCAAGCGCCTGCTGCGACGCCGGCGCCGCGGGCAGGTCGATCGCAAGGGCATCGTCGCCCGGACGATCATCGCGGTCGTCGTGTGCGCCATCGTGATCTTCCCGCTCTACTGGATGCTCGTCATGGCCTTCTCGCCGCGTGGCGAGGTCTTCTCCTCCGAGCTCCGCTTCTGGCCGAGCGAGATCACGTTCGACAACTTCGAGAGGATTTTCCGGCGCTTCGACGTGACCCTGTGGTTCCAGAACTCGGTGGTCATCGGGCTGTTCGTGACGGCGCTCACCGTGTTCGTGAATCTGCTCGCCGGCTACGCGTTCGCGCGGCTGCAGTTCCGGGGGCGGAACACGATCTTCCTCCTGACCCTCGCCACGATGATGATCCCCGTCCAGGCGATCATGGTGGCCCAGTTCAAGCTCGTCTCGGGCCTGGGCATCTATGGAACGTACTGGGGCGTGATCCTGCCGGGCGCGGCCGCAGCCTTCGGCATCTTCCTGGCGCGGCAGTTCTTCATCGGCATCCCCGAAGAGATCCTGGAGGCCGCACGCATCGACGGCGCCGGCCAGATACGCACCTTCATGCAGGTGGTGCTGCCGCTGTGCAAGCCGCTGATCGCGGTGCTCACGCTGCTGACGCTGATGTCGAGCTGGAACGACTTCGCGTGGCCGCTCATCGCCCTGAAGGACAACGAGCTGTTCACGCTGCCGATCGGTCTGCTCTACCTCAAGAACCAGACGGCCCCGGAATACGAGTCGATCATGGCCCTCGCTCTGATCTCGGTCCTGCCCATGGTGATCCTGTTCCTCATGTTCCAGCGCTACTTCGTGCAGGGCTTCGCCCGGAGCGGCATCAAGTGACCCTGACGTACCTGTGCACACTGGACCTGCCCGACGAGTGGTTCGACCAGCTCGCCGAGCGCGTGCCCGACCTGCGCATCCATCGACTCGACCTCGGCGGGCACCCTTCCCCAGCACTGCTCGCCGAGGTGGACCTGCTGCACACCAGCGAGTGGTTCCCGGAGGCCGCACAGGTGCCGGCGCTGCGGTGCGTTCAGCTGGACACGTCCGGCGTCGATCACGTGCGCCGCACTTCGCTGTGGGATACCGACATCCCCATCGCGACCCTCGGTGGCATCGCCCCGGTGCCGATGGCCGAGTACGCGATGATGACGATCCTCGAGCTCGCGCACCGGATGCCGCTGATCCAGCAGCTGCGCGACGGTCGCGAGTGGCCGACGAACGCCGACCGGCTGGAGCGACTCACCCCGCGTCAGCTCGCCGGCGCGACCGTCGGGATCGTGGGGTACGGGCGGATCGGGCGGGAGATCTCGCGGCTCGCGTCGGCATTCGGGATGCGGGTGCTCGGCCTCAAGCGGACGGTGTCTGATGCCGCGGCATCCGGCAAGTTCGACACCGGCCGCCGCAGCCCCGACGAGGACCCCACCGAGCTGTTCGGGATGGATCGCCTCGACGACGTGCTCGCGCAGAGCGACATCCTCGTCGTGGTGGTCCCGCTCACCGAGCTCACGCGCGGGATGCTGGGCGCAGCGCAGTTGGATCGGCTCCCGCACGGCGCGCTCGTGGTGAACATCGCTCGCGGCGGCATCCTCGATGAGGCGGCCCTGCTCGAGCGGCTGCGCGACGGCCGCATCGCCGCGGCGGCCCTCGACGTCTTCGACGACGAGCCCCTGCCGGCGACTTCTGCGTGGTGGTCCGAGCCGAACACGCTCGTCACGCCCCACGTCGCGGGGCTCGCGCCGCAATATCATGCACAGACGCTCGACCTCGTGGTCGAGAACCTGACCAGGCTCGCCGAAGGGCGTCCGGTACTGAATGAGGTCGATCGTGTCTCCGGCTACTGAACCCCTGCTCGGCGCGAAGCGCCAGCGCGAGCTGCTCAACTTCATCCGCGCCTACGGTGCCGGCTCGGTCGCCGAGATGTCGCGCCTGCTCGGCGTGAGCACATCCACCGTGCGACGTGACCTCAACGAGCTGCAGGAGCGCGGGCTCATCGAGCGCGTGCACGGCGGAGCGGCGCACGTGAGCGACGATGTCGAGCCGCTGCGGCCGCTGCGCGAAGTCGCCTTCGCCGAGGAGAAGCGCCGCATCGGCCAGGCCGCCGCACGGCACGTATCGGACAACTCGACGGTGCTGATCACCGGCGGGACCACGACCGAGGCGATGCTGCCGTTCCTCGGCACAGTGAGCGGACTGACGGTGCTCACGAACAGCCTCAGCGTCGTGAACCGGGTCTCGCAGTACAGCGACATCGCGATCATCGTGCTGGGGGGCGTGCTGCGCCGGCAGGAGATGAGCCTGCTCGGTCACCTCACGATCGCGGGACTCGACGAGTTCGGCATCGACCAGGTCTTCACCGGCGCCTTCGGCATCGACCCCGAGATCGGCGTGACGGGAACCAACCTCAGCGAGACCCAGACCGATAGGTCTCTCATCTCCTCCGCTCGGGAGCTCATCCTGCTCGCCGACCACAGCAAGCTGTCGCAGCGCGGGCCTGCCCGGCTCGTGCCGACCAGCGCGATCACGACGCTCCTCACCGACGATGCCGCAGACGCCGGCATCATCGAGCGCTTCCGTGCCGCGGGGGTGAGCGTCGAGACATGCTGACCACCGCTGCCCGCCTGCTGCAGGCGGGGGACGGCGCGCGCCTGCCCGCGCTCGCCGCCTTCAACGTCATCACGCTGGAATACGCCGAAGGGATCGTCGCCGGCGCCGAGCGCGCCGGTCTTCCCGTGCTCTTGTCCGTCAGCCACAATGCGGTGCGGTTCCACGGCGCGCTCGCGCCGCTCGCGGCGGGATGCCTCGCCCTGGCCGAGTCCGCAGGCGTACCGGTCGGCCTGCACCTGGATCACTGCGAAGACGCCTTGCTGATCGAGGAGGCCGCCCGCCTGGGCTTCGGCTCGGCGATGTTCGACGCCTCGCTCCTTCCTTACGACGAGAACGTCGCGCAGACCGCCGCGGTGACGGCCCGTGGCCATGAGCTCGGCATCTGGGTCGAGGCGGAGCTCGGCGAGATCGGCGGCAAGGACGGCGCGCATGCGCCGGGAGTGCGCACCGATCCGGAGGAGGCGGCCGGGTTCGTCGCCGCGACCGGCGTCGACGCGCTCGCCATCGCGGTCGGGACGTCACACGCCATGACCGAGCGCACCGCGCATCCCGATGACGACCTCATCTCGCGGATCGCTTCGGCCGTTGCCGTACCACTCGTGCTGCACGGCTCGTCCGGCGTCTCGGACGATGGTCTGGCCGCGGCGGTCGCCGCCGGAATCCGCAAGGTCAACGTCGGCACTCAGCTCTCCGCCGCCTACACCGGGGCGCTCATCTCGGGGCTCGGCCCCGGTCCCGATCCGCGCAGAGCCCTCGCGGCTGCTCGCGAGGCGATCGCCGGCGATGTCGAGCGTCTGCTTCGCATCATCTCGGTGCCCGCACCCCTCCTCTCCTGAACTCCCGAAAGGAAACTCATGTCCGCGACAGTCAGCGGGCCCTCGTCGCACGACGGCGAGGCCACCGCCGCCCAGCTTCTCGCCGCCGGCGACATCGTCGGTCTGATGCGCGCCTGCCACGACCGCCGCCTCGAACGCGAGGGCATCCCGATGGTGCTCGGCTTCGTCGACGAGCGGGGGACGATTCCCGCCGCGTCCGATCCGGCGCAGATCGCCGAAGGCGGCGCGTACGCCGACGTGTTCGACCGCTATTCCGCCGCTCTGGTGCCGTTCGCACGCGACGAGGACGAAGGCGCCGTCATCGCCGCGATGCAAGTGGTGGCGTACACGCACTTCGCGCCCGGCGCGACGCCGATCACCGACCCCGCGGGTGCCGAGGCATCCGCCGCCGAAGGAGCCTGACGTGACCCAGCCGTCGTTCACCGCCCAGCGCGAGCAGCTGCGCCGCGGGCACTTCATCCGCGTGGTCAACTACCACTCGACCCCTCGCGGCGCGCGGGACGAACTCGCCAAGGAGCTCGCCGGATTCGCCCGCGACTACGCGCCCGTCACCCTCGACGATCTCGATCGGCTCTTCGACACCGGCTCGTGGCACAAGGACAAGCCGGGGCTCATCCCGGTGTTCTACGAGGGATACCGCAACTCCGCGACGGTCGCCGCACCCCTCTGCGACGAGTTCGGCCTCACCGGCTGGTTCCCCATCGCGACATCGTTCGTGGACTGCGACCCCGAGCACCAGGAGGCCTTCGCCCGCGCGCACTGGATCTCACTCGTCGAGGAGGACGCTCAGGGCGGGCGCATCGCGATGAACTGGGACGAGGTGCACGACCTCTCGCGCCAGCACGTGATCTACCCGCACACCGCCCATCACGAGGGCTTCGACACCGTCCTGTCGGATGACGACATCCAGCGCGAGGTCGTCGAGTCGAAGCGGCAGCTCGAGGCTGTCACCGGTCAGCCCGCGCCTGCCTTCGTGTGGCTGCACGGTTCGTCCTACGGCCAGAGCCCCCGCCACGACGCCGCGGTGAAGGATGCCGGCTACCGCTACCAATTCGCCAACACGATGATCCACCGCGTGAACTGACTCCCAGCGCAGCGCCGCCCCACCCCCAAGGGGAGCGCTGTGACCCCAGCGCAGCGCCGCCCCGTCCCCCAGCGGGCGGCGCTGCGCGCTTCTTCGCACGCCGTGAGAGAGAAGCGTGCCGGCGGGTTCAGATTCGCCGGATGCCGAGGTGCATGATGCCGCCGGAGCGGTCGCGCCAGGTCAGCTCGGTCGTGCCGCCGTTGCGGAGGGATGCCGCGGCGCGCGCCGTGCCGGGCTCCATAGTGTCGGCACCCACCCCGGCGGCGACGACCGCGGAGGTTGCGTCGGACTGCAGACCGGGACCGTCCTGGGCGGGCAGCCACGCGCGCGACGGATAGCCGTCCGGCGGCGAGACGCGGTGGCTGATCGCGCCGGCGGCGTCCACGACGGTCACTCCGAGCGTGCCCTCCCGATGCGACGCGCCGAAGCGCGTGACGTCGGCCGCGGCATCCGTGCTCCGTCTTTGAAAACCGGGACCCGGGGACCAGTACCAGCTCTCGAGCACACCGTCCTCGGCGAGTGCGAGCACTTCGAGGTGGTCGGGGCCGAGCGTGGATTGCAGGATCAGCGCATCGAGGTAGCGATGGCCCCGAGCGAAGGGGAGTCCGGCGCTCCATGATCCCGGCGGCACGTCAGGCGTCTCGAGCGGATCCGTGTCGAGGTCGGCATTGAACCAGAACACCCACAGCCCGTCGGAGCGGTCGCACGCGACGAGTTCAAGGTTTCCGCGGGCGCCGTAAACGCCTTGCGCGAGGCTGACGGCCCCCGCAGTGGGGCGGTCCGGACCGACGACAAAAGGTTCACGTGAAAGCATCTGATTATTCTTGCTCATTTCTGCGCGTTTGTGACAGACTGTCCGCAACGCATCCGGGTCCGAAGGAGAATCATGAGAATCGCTCGCGCCGTCATCGACGGCAGCCCTCGCATCGTGGTGAAGGATGCGGGCTCGCTCCGGGTCGCCCCCGTCGATCACGCGGACGACGCCCTGGCCGCGGTCGCCTCCGTCGGATCCGGCGCTTCGGCGTCCTGGGAGCCGCTCGACGAGGCATCCCTGGTTCTCGCCGCGCCGGTCGCAGGAGCCGGCAAGATCATCGCCGTCGGCCTCAACTACGCCGATCACACCAGCGAGACCGGCTTCACGCAGCCGGAGCGTCCCCTCACCTTCGCGAAGTACACCACATCGCTCACCGGCCCGAACGACGACATCGTCGTACCCGGTCACCTCACCCAGCAGGTCGACTACGAGGCGGAGCTCACGCTGCTCATCGGCCGCCGGTGCGGCGGAGCCACCCCCGCCACACTGGACGACGTCGCCGCGTATACCGTCGCGAACGACGTGTCGGCTCGAGACGTCCAGTTCGGCGACGTGCAGTGGACGCGCGGCAAGTCGTTCGACACCTTCACCCCGCTCGGACCGTGGCTGGTCACCGCCGACGAGTTCGGCGATCCCTCCGGTCACCGGATCTACACCGAAGTCAATGGCGAGACCCTGCAGGACGACTCGACGTCCGAGCTCATCTTCGACATCCCCGCTCTGCTCGCCTTCATCTCGGATGGTGTGACGCTCGAGCCCGGCGATCTGATCCTCACGGGCACGCCCGCCGGGGCGGGCGCCTTCCGCACCCCGCCTCGCTACCTGGAGGATGGCGACGAAGTCGTCTGCGGCGTCGAGGGCATCGGCGAGCTGCGCAACCGAGTGACCGTCCGCTGATCGGGAGCAGGAACATGACCACTGATACCCGCGTCCTCGTCCTCATCGGCGCCGGCTCCGCCGTCTTCACCCGCGGCCTCCTCGCCGACCTCATCGGTGCGGAGGACCTCGGCGCCTGGGAGATCCGACTCGTCGACGTCGACACCGAGAACCTGAACATCGCCGCCGATCTTGCCGAGCAGATGGTGGCCGCGCGCGGGGCCGGGGGCACGATCCGCGTCACGCGCTCGACCGACCGCCGCGCCGTGCTTCCGGGCGCCGACTTCATCGTGACGTGCGTCGGCGTGGGCGGGCGACCCGCATGGCAGCTCGACCACGAGATCGTGCAGAAGCACGGCATCTATCAGCCGGTCGGCGACTCGATCATGCCGGGCGGCATCTCACGGCTCCTGCGCACGACTCCGGTGCTCGTCGAGATCGCCCAGGACATCGCCGAGCTCGCGCCCGACGCGTTCTTCTTCAACTACTCCAACCCGATGACCGCCAATGTGCAGGCGATCCACCAGCAGACGGGCCTCGACGTGGTGGGCCTCTGCCACGGCATGCACCACATCCAGCGCGAGCTCGCGCAGCTCATCGATGCGCCGTTCGAGCGCACCTCGACGCTGTACGCGGGCATCAACCACCTGACGTTCATCTACGACTTCCGCCTCGACGGGAAGGATGCCTGGCCCCTGATCCGCGAGCGCGTGCACCGTGAACTCGCCGAGGCGCCAGACCCCGCCGACATCGGCAACATCTTCTACGAGACGCCGACCGCGTGGCACAACCCCTTCGCGTGGGAGCTGTTCGAGCGCTACGGCGCGTTCGCGGCGGCCGGCGACCGGCACGTCGTGGAGTTCTTCCCCGAGCGGTTCTGGCAGGGGGACTACTACGGCAAGAAGCTCGGCATCGACGCCTTCTCGCTCCCCGAGATCCTGGAGTGGGGCGAGAACCGCTATCAGGGGATGCGCCGGCAGGCGACCGGCGAGGAACCGCTCGACCAGTCCATCTTCGAGCGCTCGGGCGGTGAGCAGGAGCAGCTCATCGCGATCATCCGCTCCATCACGTTCGACTCACGCGAGATGTTCAGCTGCAACGTCGTCAACAACGGCCTCGTGCCGGGCCTGCCGGACTGGTCGGCGGTGGAGATCCCCGGCGTCGCGACGGCGCGCGGCATCCGCCCCATCGCGGTGCCCGACCTGGGCAAGCCCCTCACCGCGATCCTCGCGCGCCGGCTCACCTCTGTCGACCTCGCGGTCGAGGCGGCCTTGAACGGCGATCGGGACCTCGTCATCGAAGCCATGATCGCCGACGGCGCGGTGTTCGATGCGGACAAGGCGGCAGCCCTGACCGACGATCTGATCGCCGCCCAGGCACAGCACCTGCCGAGGTTCTCATGAGCGCCGAGAACATGGGCTCGACCGGTCTGACGGACCGGCCGTGGGGCGATGGCCTGCGCAGCCAGGTCTGGTTCGGCGACCCCGGCAAGACAGGATTCATGCACCGCTCGTGGTTGCGCAGCGAGGGCCTTCCCGACGACACCTTCGAGGGTCGTCCGGTCATCGGCATCGCCAACTCCTGGTCGGAGCTGACGAGCTGCAACATTCATCTCCGGGCGCTCGCCGAGCACGTCAAGCGGGGAATCTGGCAGGCCGGCGGCGTGCCGTTCGAGTTCCCCACCACTTCCGCCGGCGAGCCACTGGTCCGACCCACGGCCATGCTGCTGCGCAACCTCATGGCGATGGACCTCGAAGAGACGCTCCGGATGAACCCGCTCGACGGCGTCGTGCTGCTCGCCGGGTGCGACAAGACGACTCCGGCGTACCTGATGGGCGCGGCATCCGTCGATCTGCCCACGCTGCTGATCACGGGCGGTCCGATGCTCAACGGCAAGTACCGCGGAACCGACATCGGGTCGGGCACGTCGGTCTGGCGGTTCACCGAGGCCTACCGAGCCGGGCAGATCTCGGCCGAGGAAGTGCGCGAGGCCGAGGGGTGCATGGCCCGCAGTCAGGGCCACTGCATGACGATGGGCACGGCGTCGACGATGGCCTGCGTGTCGGAGTACATGGGCATGCAGCTCCCTGGCACGGCCGCGCTCGGCGCGAACGACTCGCGACGGGCGACCGCCGCGCACCTCGCCGGCCGGCGCATCGTCGAGATGGTCGCCGAAGACCTGCGCCCCTCGAAGATCCTCACGCGCGAGGCCTTCGAGAACGGCGTACGCGCCAACGCCGCGCTCGGCGGCTCGACGAACGCCGTCATCCATCTGCTCGCCCTCGCGCGCCGCGTCGGGGTCGAGCTCACCCTCGACGACTTCGACACGCTCGTGCGCGACATCCCGGTGCTCGCCGACATGATGCCGTCGGGCCGGTTCCTGATGGAGGAGTTCCAGGATGCCGGTGGCACCCCGGGACTCGCCGAGACCCTCGGCGACCTCCTGCACCGTGACACGCTCACCGTCACCGGCGCCACGCTCGGCGAGAACTACGCCGGTGCCCAGGTCTGGAACCGCGAGGTCATCCGTCCGCTCGACAACCCGGTCAAACCCGTGGGATCGGGCATCGCCGTGCTCCGCGGCAATCTCGCCCCGCGGGGCGCTGTCATCAAGCAGTCTGCGGCGACACCCCAGCTCATGGTCCATACCGGCAGGGCGCTGGTGTGGGATTCGCTGCAGCAGTACCTCGCCGACGCCGACGACCCCGATCTCGACGTCACGCCAGACGACATCCTCATCGTGCGCAACGTCGGCCCGAAGGGCTACCCGGGCATGCCGGAGGTCGGAAACATGCCGCTCCCGCGCAAGATCCTCGAGGCGGGGGTCATGGACATGGTCCGCATTTCGGATGCCCGCATGAGCGGCACCTCCTACGGCACCGTGGTGCTGCACGTCGTGCCCGAAGCCGCCGCGGGCGGCCCGCTCGCCTTCGTGCGCACGGGCGACATCGTCTCCCTGGACGTGCCGAACCGATCGATCTCGATGGATGTCGACGACGCCGAGCTCGATCGTCGCCGCGAGTCGTGGAGCCCGCCGGTCGTCGCCGGCAGCGACCGCGGGTGGACCCGCCTGTACGTCGAGCACGTGGTGCAGGCCGACGAAGGGTGCGACCTCGACTTCCTGCAGGGCAGAAGCGGTGCCGCCGTCGGACCCCAGGCGTTCTGAATGACGGGGCGGACCGTTCTGGTCATCGGGGCGACGGGCATCCTCGCGCCCGCCGCATCCGTGCTCAGGGATCGAGGCGAACGCGTCGTGGCGGTATCGCTTCACGGCGCGCACGACACGATCGCCGTGGATGCACAGCGGGCGGACGAGCTCGCCGCATCTCTCTCTGCAGAGCGGTGGGACGACGCACTCGTCTACGGGCCGGCGGTGACGGACTCGTCACTGGCATGTGTCAGGGCGGCCACCCCCGGTCGCTGCGTGCTGGTGCGGACCTCCGCAGCGGCAGACCCTGCTCTCGGCATCCTGATCATTCCGCGCGACACTGTGCAGCTGGGCTGGACCTCGGCTGCCGAGCATCGCTGGCACACGCCGGAAGAGGTGTCGGACACGGCCCTGGCCACCCTGGCCGACGGCGCACCGCGCACGCTCGGTGCGGTGCGGCCGTGGAGCGACCGCCCGTGATCGTCGCCCTCGCGCTCTCGCCGAGTCTCGACGTCACCTACGAGGTGGATGGCCTGCGCCGCGGCGAGATCACGCGTCCGACCGCGGTGACGCGCGTCGCCGGAGGGAAGGCGCTGAATGTGGCCCGCGTGGCCCATGCGCTCGGCGCGGACGTGCGGGTGGTGGTTGCGCTGGGCGGCCACACCGGGTCATGGATCGCCGAGCTGCTCGCGGCCGACGACGTGCCAGCTGACGTGGTGCCCCTCGCCGGGATCACTCGGGTCAGCTCGGCGATCGTCGAGTCGGGTGCCGCGACCTCGAGCACCGACCTGTACGAGCCGGCGACGCCTGTGCGGCCTGAGGAGTGGGAGAGGTTCCAGGATGCCGCGGTCGCCGCGGTCGCCGGGCGGGCGTCCTGGGTCGCGATCTCCGGATCCTGGCCGGCCGGTATCGAGGCCGGCCAGGTGGCAGCGCTTCTCTCGACGCTGCGGCAGGCAGGCGCCCGAATCGCGGTGGACAGCTCCGGGGCCGGGCTGCGTGCGATGATCRCGGCAGCCGATCTGGTGAAGGTGAATCGTTCGGAGGCCGAGGAGCTTCTCGGTGCCCTGCATCCGGATGCCGCGAGCGCGGCCGCTGCGCTGTGTGCACGATACGGCTCGGACGCGGTCGTGACCGACGGCGTCCGGGGCGGGGCCGCGCTCCTGTCGGGGGTGGCGCACGCCATCGCCCCTCCAGGCGCACTCGGCCGGTTCTCGGCGGGGAGCGGCGACGCCTTCCTCGGCGGACTGCTGACCGGGTTCGATCGCGGGGTCGCGGCATCCGATGCTCTCGACCTGGCCCGCGATGCGGCTGAACGCAACGCCCGCGTGGCCGGTCAGGGCATCCTGTCGTCATGATTCAGGTCGGCTACTGACCCTGCGGCGCCTGCTGCGTGATGCGCCGGAATGCTTCGCGCGCGAGCACCAGGTCCTCCCATGCCATGCCGACCGACTTGAAGACCATCGGTCGGGAGGCGGGAATCGGAACATTCCCATTCACGAGGTCAGTGAGCGAGACGAGTGATTCGGCTGCGATCGCGCCCTCCGCGATGGCCATCACGACGTCGCCGGCCTCCTGGAGCGCCACGCCCACATCCTCCACGACGACCGTGGATCTTCCGAGGAGGGCTGAGTCGAGCTCTCGCTTCTCTGCATGATGCGAACCGACTGCGACGACAATCGCGTCGTCTCTCACCAGGTCGCCAGAGAACAGGGGGATCGACACAGGCGTGGCGCAGATCACCATGTTCGCGTGAGCCAAGGCGTCATTCACTGCTGCCGTATCGGCGACGGGCACCTGGCGGGCGCCCCGCCACCCCGGTGGGAGTCTTCTAGGCGAACGCGCAACGATTGTGGCATCCAGCGGGACGCTCCTTGTTGCAAGCTCTGCTCGAAGCGCCTCGAGATGCGACATCCCCTGAACGCCCGCCCCGAACACGACCACCCGCACCGGGGCCTCGAACTGCGCGACGCGCCCCCGCGTCGCCAGCATCGACACCGCTGCGGTGCGGATGCCGGTCAGCCCTGTCGCTTCGAGGATGGCCGCAGGCGCCGCGGTCGCACCGTCGAAGAGCACGTACACTCCCTGAATGCGCGGGACGGCTGCGCCGGCGTTCTCCGGCGCGACGGTCACCAGCTTCGTCCCGAACCACCCGTCATCATGCGAGGGCATGACCAGAAGTTCGGCACTCGCGGCCTTCAGGGCAATGCGGAGTGGATCAGCCTCCGGTCGCAGACCACCGCGAAGTGCGCCATGCAGCGCGTCGACAGCTTCCACTGCGGGAAGCGCGTCCCGGATCTGATCCGCAGAAATCCAGCGCGGCGCGACATGCGCTTTCACAGGCGCGAACTGCGGTTGGAGATAGGTGTCGCCCACCGCGACCACCTCCCGTTCGACACTCAATAGATGTTGTGCGGCCCGACCGGCTCGTCGCCGCGCATTCCGGCGATCTGCGCGCGCAGGGCGATGTCGTCCCACAGGCGCACCTCCTTCACCAGTGCGCCCTGGTGCAGGGTGAGCTGGGAGACACCGAGCAGATCGATCGGCTTCCCGGTCCTCGGGCCGTAGTTCGGCACGCCGGTGTAGTCGCCGGTGAACTTCCACAGCACTGCGACGCGGGTGCCCGCATAACGGACGTCGTGGTTCGCCTGAATATCGCGGATCTCGAACTGCCCGCCGGGGAAGGACTCCAGGAGGCGCAGCAGCGCACGCCGGTAGCCTTCGGGGCGGATGACGGTGCGGTTGCCGACCGTCTGGAGGACGAGATCGCGGTGGAAGTACTTCTCCACCTTCTGCAGGTCGCGGCCGTTCCAGACCGTCTGGATCATGTCGATGACCGTCTCGACCTCGGTGCGGTGCTCGTCGGGGCGCGGTCCGGAATCGCCCGCCGCGATCGGATCGACCGGGGCGGTGTCCGTCCACGTCGCGCCGTACCCGCGGAAGGCCTGCACCCGCGCGAGCTCGTCCTGATCCCTTCCGTGGTGCAGTGCGTCGGCGAGGGTGTCGCGGACCACCCATTCCTCGACCATGCGCCCCCGCCGGTACAGGCAGTTGGCGATCGTACGGCTGTGCTCGGCGCTGTGCAGGTCGCTGACGAGCACCAGGTGCGAGCTCAGGAAGGCGTCGTCGCCGCGCGCCTCCCAGATGACGTCCTCGGCCTGGGCGGTGAAGTCGGGTCCCGTAGAGATCCGCATCAGCGTGCCCTCGAGGACTTCGTCTCGGGATGTGAGCGTGCCGTACCCGCCGTGCACGATCGAATCCGGCTCGTAGTTCTCGCGGATGAACGAGATGGCGCGATCGACCCAGATGAGATCGGTGACTTCGCGGATGAAGTCGTCGGGATCCGCGAATGGGCGATAGGCAACAGGGTCGAGGGTCACTCTCTTGCTCCTTCAGGTCGGCGTCGCATTCGCCGTACGCCGGATCGTCGTTTCGTCCGATGGTATGCGTATGCAGTTCAGGCGACAACCTAAGAGGACACACAGGAGCACCACTGCGCATACGTATGTAGGATGAGCAGCGTGACCACCGTCCTCGCGATCGACCAGGGCACGTCGGGGACGAAGGCGGTCGTCGTCGCGCCCGACGGGACGGTGCTCGGGCTCGCTGAGCTGCCGGTGCGGCCGGCCTATTCCGCAGGTGGCGCCGTCGAGCACGATCCCCGGCTCATCCTCGAGAGCGTCCTTGCGTCGGGACGCGCCGCCATCGCCCAGGCAGGCGTGGACGTCGACATCGTCACCCTGGCGAATCAGGGCGAGACGGTGCTCGCTTGGGACCCCGCGACGGGTGCACCGCTGACCCAGATGATCGTCTGGCAGGACCGTCGCGCGGAGAGCGTGTGCCGCGAGCTCGCCGAGCACCGCGACGAGATCGCGGACCGCACCGGCCTGGTGCTCGACCCCTACTTCTCGGCGCCGAAGCAGGCCTGGATCCGAAGGAACCTCACCGCCGAAGGGGTCGTCACCACCTCGGACGCGTGGCTGCTGCACCAGTTGACCGGCGAGTTCGTCACGGATGTGTCGACGGCGAGCAGGTCCCTCGTGACCGGGCTCGACTCGACGGAGTGGGATGCCGAGCTGCTCGCACTGTTCGGCCTGGGCGATGAACGACTGCCCGCCATCCTGCCCTCCGATGCGGTAGCCGGGTCGACGCGCATGTTCGGTCGTGACATCCCGGTCGGCGGCCTCATCGTCGATCAGCAGGCGGCGCTTCTCGCCCAGTCGGGTCTTGTTCCCGGTGAGGGGAAATGCACGTTCGGCACGGGGGCGTTCCTGGTCGCGAACAGCGGCACGGGCGCCCAGCGATCGAGCTCGGGCCTCGCGGCATCGGTCGCCTGGAGCGTCGGCGGTCGCCCCACCTACTGTCTCGACGGCCAGGTCTACACCGCGGCGTCGGCGATCCGGTGGATGGAGAACCTGGGCTTCATCGCCCACGCCGCCGACCTCGACCGGGTCTCGGAGCCGGACTCCGCCGGCGTGTTCAGTGTTCCCGCGCTCGCCGGCCTCGGCGCCCCCTGGTGGCGTCCGGATGCCCGGGCGGCCCTGTCCGGCATGAGCCTCTCGACCGGTGTCGGCCACATCGTCCGTGCCGTGCTCGAGGGGATCGCCGCCCAGGTGGCGGAGCTCGGTGAGCTGGTCGCGGGCGACATCGGGCAGCCGCTCACGCGCCTGCGCGTGGATGGCGGCCTCACCCGCAGCCGCGTGCTCATGCAGGCGGTCGCAGACCTCATGCAGATCGAAGTCGACGTCTATCCGTCCGCGCACGCGACCCCCCTCGGTGCCGTCGCGCTCGCGCGGATCGCCTACGAGCCCGGCCGCGCCATTGAGGATTCCGTGATCGCGTGGACGCCCGCGAAGGTCTACACGCCCCGCTGGGCTGCGGAACGAGCCGCGGACTTCCGCGGGACGTGGCGTGCCCTCGCCGAATCCAGCCTCTGATCCCACGCCTCGTCCTGGAGAACACCATGAATCACCACACGGCTACTGTCGCGATCGTCGGCGGTGGGATCGTCGGCACCGCCATCCTGCACGCCCTCACGCATCGCGGTGTCGATTCTGTGCTCGTCGAGGCCGAGGCCGACCTCGCCTATCAGGCCAGCGGCACGAATTCGGGGGTGCTGCACACCGGCTTCGACTCGACGCCGGGTGACCTGGAGACCGCACTGATCCTTCGCTCGGCTCAGCTCCGCCCGGCGGTGATGGCAGCTCTCCGCGTACCGGTGCTGCACGTCGGCGCCGTCCTCGTCCCGCATCGCGACGAGGACCACGACGTCATCCGCGGACTGGCCGAGAACGCCGCCCGCAACGGCGTGACGGCGGCGATCCGATCCAGCGACGGTGCGCTGCTGGTCCCCGGAGAGTCGGTCACCGACCCGGTGGCCTTCACCCTGGCACTCGGTCGATCCGCCCTTGCGGCGGGCGCCGGCATCCTCCGCAAGGCGCGCGTCACCGCGATCGATGCTGCGGGAGAGAACCTCATCGTGCGCACCGACGACGGCCGCACCGTGACCGCGCCGTTCGTCGTCAACGCGGCCGGTCTCCACGCGGACGAGGTCGCACGCCTCATCGGCGACGACAGCTTCGAGATCTACCCGCGCAAAGGGGAGTTCTTCGTGTTCGCCCTGCCGAAAGGCCGGACGCTCGAGGAGATCATCCTTCCGGTCCCCACCAAGCGCACCAAGGGCGTCCTGGTCTTTCCGACCCTCGATGGTCGCGTCGTCTGCGGTCCCACCGCACACGACCAGTTCGACAAGGAGGACTGGAGCGTGCGGCCGGACGCGCACCGCGAGGTGCTCGACAAGGCGCTCGCGCAGCTTCCGGCGCTCGCGGGGCTCGAGCCGATCGGCACCTATGCCGGCCTACGGCCGGCGGGTCGCGACGCGAACTACATCATCGGACCGTCACCCGTGGACGAGCGCTTCATCAACGTCGCGGCGATCCGGTCCACGGGTCTGTCTGCGTGCCTCGGAATCGCCGATCATGTGACCGGGCTGCTCCGGGAAGCAGGCGTCGAGGTAGGAGACCTTCGGCCGGCCACGCCGGTGGAGGTCGTGGCGTCGGATCGCCCTTGGTGGCAGCGCACCGCGCACCGGCGTCGCGTCGCGGCGGTGTGAACGTCGCGTCGCTCGGGACGATCGGGCGGACGGCTGACGCCGTCCGCCCGATCCCTTACGCTGCGGGCTGGTCGCCCTGGTAGGTCGCGAGGCGCATCGTGGCGGTCGCGCTGTGCGCGGCCATGCCCTCGGAGTCCGAGATGACCTGCACGGCGTTCGCGAGCGCGGGCGTGGCCTCGCGTGCGATGCGCTGGTACGTGAGCGGCTTCAGGAACCGAGAGACCGAGAGCCCCGCGCTGTGCTTTGCCCCGCCGGCGGTCGGCAGCACGTGGTTGGTGCCCGCCATGCCCTTGTCGGAGTATGCGACGGTGCTCCACGGTCCGATGAAGATCGATCCGTAGTTGCGCAGGTTGTCGTGGTACCACGCATCATCGGCGGTGAGGATCTCGAGGTGCTCGGGTGCGAGGTCATCCATCAGCGCGACCGCGGTCTCGCGGTCCTTGGCGACGGTGACCGAGCCGTAGTCGCGCCACGCCGGCCCGGCGATCGGTTCGGTGGACAGCTCGCCGAGCTGACGCTCGACCGCTTCGATGACGGCGCGGCCGTGCTCGGCCGAGGTCGTGACGAGGGCGGCGGGGGAGTTGGGACCGTGCTCGGCCTGACCCAGCAGGTCTGCGGCGACGATCTCGGGGTCTGCGGTCTCGTCAGAGATCACCGCGACCTCGGAGGGGCCGGCGAGCAGATCGATCGCGACGGCCCCGAAGAGCTGCCGCTTCGCCTCGGCGACGAATGCGTTGCCGGCGCCGACGAGCATGTCGATGGGGAGTTCGCCGAGCAGGCCGTACGCCATCGCAGCGAGCGCCTGCACGCCGCCGAGGACGAAGACGCGGTCGACCCCGGACAGGTGCGCGGCGTAGACGACGGCGTCGTTCGCGCCCCCGTGCGGCTGCGGCGGCGTGCACGCGATGACGGTGGGAACGCCGGCGGCCTTGGCGACGCCGACGGTCATGAAGGCGCTGGCGGTCAGCGGGAAGCGGCCAGCCGGGAGGTAGGCCCCGACTCGCGACACCGGGATGTAGCGGGCTCCGGTGATGAGGCCGGGGACGAGCTCGGTCTCGAAGTCGGTGAGGTGCGCGCGCTGCTCGGCGGCGAAGGCCTTCGTGCGCGCCGAGCCGAGCTCGATCGCCGCACGGAGGTCGGCGGGCAGGCGGTCGCCGCTCGTCGCGATCTGCTCCGCGCTGAGCTCGATGTCGCCGCCCTGGTAGTTGTCGAGCTTGCGGGCGTAGTCGAGCACGGCATCGAGGCCGCGGTGCTGGATATCGGAGAGCATGGCCGACACCGTCTGGATGACGGCGGGGTCGCGCTGYGCCGCAGGGGCGTCGATCAGCGGGGTCTTGAGGTGGCGGAAGGAGCCTTCGAGGCTCTGCAGGAGGGCGGGGCTGTAGCGCATACCCACAGGCTAGGCAGGCGCTCTGATATCGCACAAGCCCAGTAGATACGATACGAAGCAAAGGGTTTACCATTGGCTCGTGACCATCACCCAACTCAAGGCGTTCCTCGCCGCGATGCAGTTCGGATCGTTCACCGCGGCCGCTGTCGAACTCGACGCGACCCAGGCCTCGGTCTCCGAACTGGTCGCGCGCCTGGAGAACGAACTGGGGGTGCGGCTGTTCACCCGCGGCCCCCGGCGGCTCACGCCGACCGACTCTGCTCTCGCCCTGCGTGAGCACGCCGAACTGGCGGTGAGTGCGATCGCCAATGGCATCGAGACCGTCGCGGCGATCCACTCGCTCGAAGGGGGCACCTGCACGTTCGGAGTGCTCCGCAATGCGGCGTACTACGACCTGTCCGACCTCGTGCAGCGGTTCCACCGCCGCCATCCGAAGGTGAAGGTGCGGCTCGTCGGCCTGAACTCCGCGCTCGTCGCGGAGTCGATCGCCTCCGGTGAGATCGAGGCAGGGCTGCTCGTCCTGCCCGTCGAGGAGTCGGGTCTGCAGATCAAGCCCCTGTTCCGCGACGAGGTGCTCTACGCATCGACCCACCGCTCGCCGAGTGAGGGGCCCCTGAGCATCCACGAGGTCGCCCGGGCCAAGCTCGTGCTCTACGACGCGTACGCGGGCTGGAGCGACCCGACCCGCCGGCAGCTGCTCGAGCGCGCGCGCCTCGAGGGACTGACCATCGACCCCGCCATCGAGGTCGAGCACGTCGAGACGGCGCTGAGTCTGGTCGCCACGGGGGCGGCCGACACGATCGTGTCGCGCACGATCGCGGAGTCGCCGTCGTTCCCACCCGGGATCGACGTCACGCCCTTCGCGGAGCCGCTCTACGACACGATCGCGCTCGTCCAGCGCGAGGGCGCCTACCTGTCGCCGGCGACGCGGCGGCTGGCGGACCTGGCCGAACGCACCCTGCTGGCGAAGGTCGGCGAGCACGCCGGGCGGTCGCGCGCGGAGTGAGGAGGTGACGGATGCCGCGGCATCCGTCCCTTCAATACAGCTCCGGTCGCCGATCGCCGAACAGGTCGTTGTGCGGCGGCAGCGACTTGTCGCCGGGGGAGCGCAGCGTGAGCGTGGCGATGGCCGAGCCGCTCTCATCGGGCAGCGCGGCGACCCAGCCGTCTTCGTCGATGACGGCGGTGCCTCCTGTCCAGGTCACGCCTCGCTCGGCGCCCGACCGATCGGCGATGACCGTCGCAAGCCGTGAAGACCGTGCCGCGGCCATGGCCTGGATCGTCTCGGGCGGATGCTCGCCGTCCGGTCTGGCGATGAGGGGCCAGTTGACCGGCAGGGCGAGGACCTCCGCGCCGGCGAGCGCGAGGCGACGGGGGACCTCCGGGAACTCGTTGTCGTAGCAGATGGCCACGGCGAGTCGGCCGATCGGGGTGTCGAACAGGGCGCCCGCGCTCGGTCCCCGTTCGAAAAGCGCCGCTTCGGCGCCCCAGAGGTGCGCCTTGCGATAGTCGCCGATCCKCCGCTCCCCGGTGAGGACGGCAGCGGAATTGAAGACCTGGCTGCCGTCGCGTTCGGCGTAGCCGACGACGGCGACGACCCCGGCCGGCAGGGTCGACGAGAGGTCCGCCCAGCCGGGATGCCCGCGGGTGATCGATGCCTTGGCCGCTTCATCCCGGTCGGCGAACACGTAGCCGCTTGTGGCGAGCTCCGGCAGCACGATGAGCTGTGCGCCGCGCGCGACGGCAGCCTGCAGCGCAACCCGAATGCGCTGCAGGTTGCCGTCGACGTCGCCGAGGACGACCTCCGGAGAGGTCGCGGCGAGACGCAGTGACCGGGTCCCGCGATGGGGAGCGCGCTGTGACCTGGTCATGCGTGGGCCTGTGGGCTGCGGATCAGTCGTCTTCAGTGGCCGTGATCATCACGCCGACGGGCGCGAGGTAGCCGTTGGGATCGATCATCCAGTCGGCGGCGCGGGCGGCGTCGACGACCTCAGGGGCCCACTCCAGGTAGACCCGGTCGTCGCCCGCGTTGACGACGAGCAGCTCGCCGACACCGGAATCGTCGGCCTCGATGCAGCGGAATTCCCGCCAGGCGCCTTCGGGGACCGAGAACGAGTCGGAGGGGCCGATCTCGACGGTGGTGGCCGGGTCGCCGTTCAGCGTGATCGCCCAGCGCCCGGACTTGACCAGCAGCACCTGCGCCTTGTCGTGGCGGTGGCGCAGCAGTCCCTCGTCAGCTGCGGCTCGCACCCAGGCCATGTTGAACGAGTGCGGCTCGTGGATGCGGGGCACCTGGCGGCGGTCCTCGCTCATGCCGTACCCGATCGCAAGGCTGAGCTCCGCGGCCCCACCGGGCAGGGTCGCGCACAGCAGCGCGTTGCGGCTGTACACGCGGTCGCCCGGCTGGATGACGCGCCCGCGCAGCTCCTCGACGGAATAGACGGTGAGCTCGTCGACGTACTTCTGCTGGATCGGCTTGATCAGTGCGACGCCCTCCGGAAGCACGTCTCCGGCGACCGTGTCGATGAGCTGGTTGTCGGCGGTGAGGTGCAGGCCGTAGGACTCGGCCTCCTTCAGCACCGAGGGGCCCCAGATGATGCCGCCGGTGACGTCACGACCGAGCGTCGTCCACAGGATGCCGTCGTCCGGGCCTTCGTTGGTGAAGCCGCGGAAGATCCACGTGGGGATCGAGATGATGTCGCCGTCGGTGCTGACGTACTCGCCCTGCTTGCCGTCGATGCCCCAGCGGAGGCGGAACACGCCGCCGAGGTTGACGAAGACCTCCGCGGTGAAGTGCAGGTGGAGGTTGTTCGAGATGCCCTTGGGCATTCCGGCGGCCCCCGTGTTGAACCCGTGCGGCTCGGTGAGGTTGATCACCTGGCCGGCGTTCTGCGAGACGCCGCCGCCGATGAAGGCGTAGTTCTCCTTCTGGTCGGAGCCGGGCGTGCGGCAGTCGATGAAGGCGGCCTTGTGGGGCGCCCAATCGGTCTTGCGGATCGTGCGGCGCTGGACTTCGGTCTGATCGACGATCACGTCGGTGCTCATTGCTCTGATTCCTTGTCTTTGTCGATGGTCAGTAGATGTTTGTGGGGCCCACGGGCTCATCGCCGCGCACGCCGGCGATCTGCGCCCGCAGGGCGATGTCGTCCCAGAGGCGCACTTCTTTGACGAGCGCGCCCTTGTGGAACGTGAACTGGGAGATGCCGAGCACGTCCACCGGCTTGCCGGTGAGGGGTCCGTAGTTGGGCTTGCCGTTGTACGCGCCGACGAACTTCCAGGTGACTGCCACGCGCAGGCCGGCGTAGCGGATGTCGTAATTGGTCTGGATGTCGCGGATCTCGAACTGCCCGGCCGGGAACGACTCGAGGAAGCGCAGCAGCGCGCGACGGTAGCCCTCGGGGCGGATGACGAGCCGGTTGCCGACCGTGAGCAGCACCAGGTCGCGCTGGAAGAAGGTCTCGACCTTCTGGAGGTCACGCTCATTCCAGACCATTTGGATCATGTCGAGCACCGTCTCGACCTCGGAGCGGTGCAGGTCGGGTCGGGCGCCGGAGTCGCCGAGCGCGATCGGATCGGTCGGCGCCGCCTCGGTCCACGACCCGGTGTACCCCCGGAAAGCCTGCGCGCGCGCCAGCTCGTCGAGGTCGTCGCCGCGCGTCAGCGCGCCCGCGAGCGAGTCGCGGACCACCCATTCCTCGACCATGCGGCCGCGACGGTAGAGGCAGTTCGCGATGGTCCGGCTGTACTCCGAGGTCTGGAGGTGGCCGGACAGGACGAGGTGCGAGCTGAGGAAGGCGTCGTCGCCACGGGCCTCCCAGATGACGTCTTCGGCCTGCCCGGTGCGGTCGGGCGTCGCCGAGATGCGCATGAGCGTTCCCTCGATGACCTCATCGCGGCTCGTGGAAGTCCCGTACGCGCCGTGGACGATCGAGTCCGGCTCGTAGTTCTCGCGGATGTAGCTGATCGAGCGATCCACCCAGATGAGGTCGGTGACCTCGCGGATGAAATCGTCGGGGTCGGCGTATGGCTGGAAAGCCACCGGATCGAGAGACACCCTTGTGCTCCTTCTGTTCGCCGCACGTGCTGTGCGATGCCCCTGAATTGAGGTCGTACATCGCAGTGTATGCGTATGCACAAGCAAAACGCAAGGATGCCGAACGCGCCGGCGGCGGGATCAGACCTGCGGTGCGGCGGCGAGCGTCTTGCGCTCGATGAAGGTGGTTTCGAACTCGACGTGCGAGATCGGGGCGTCCGCGTGCTTGATGCGGCGCGTGATGAGACGGGCGGCCTTGCGCGCCATCTCTGCGAAGTCGTAGGCGATCGTCGTCAGCTCGATGATGGGCCACGACGCGGCCGGCAGGTCGTCGAAGCCGATGATCGAGACATCGCCGGGGACGGAGACATCTGCCCGGCGTGCCGCGTTCAGCGCGCCGTAGGCCACCACGTCGTTTCCGCAGAAGATCAGGGTCGGCGGGGCGGGCAGGGCGAGGAGCGATGTCGTCGCCTCGTCGCCTGAGAGCGTGTCGAACGGACCCCGGCGCACGTACTGCGGGTCCAGGGTGAGGCCGTGCTCTGCGAGCGCCGCTCGGAGGGCGATCTCGCGGGACTGGGCGGTGCTCGTGTTGCTCGGCCCGAGAATGGCGCCGATCCGCCGATGTCCCAGGTCGACGGCGCGCGCCGCGGCCGCGCCGAACCCCGCCGCCGGTGCGACAATGGTGGCGTCCGCGTCGACGAACGAGGCGGTGCGATTGAAGTAGACGAACGGCAGGCCGCGGTCGCGCAGCCGCAGTGGCGCGACCGAGTCGACGGTCGTCGTGGCCAGGATGACTCCGTCGAGACCGTTCGCGATCAGTCGTTCGGCGACCGTCTCATTGTCGGCGGTCTCGGTGTGCAGCATGAGCTGGTAGCCCAGGCGCTCAAGTTCGAGATGTACGGGCGCGATGATCTGCGCGTAGAACTGGTTCTCCAGATCGGTCACCAGCAGCCCGACCCGGTGGGTGCGGCCCGACGACAGCGCGCGCCCGGCATCGCTCGGCACGTAGCCGAGCAGATCGGCGGCGTCGCGCACGCTCCGCTTGGTCGCGTCCGAGACGCGGGGATCATCCCGCAGCGCGCGCGAGACGGTCGGCTGCGACACCCCTGCCAGGCGTGCGACGTCCTTGCTCGTGACGGCCATGCCCACCCCCTTGCGCATGCGGCCAAGTCGCCCGAGTCTAGCGGACCCTTGACCTTCCGTGCATACGGAAGCATAATGGCAACATACGTATGCACAACTGATGTGCCGAGAGGAAGCACCGAATGCCCCTGTACTTGAAGAGCGCGCCGTCGAAATCGTTCACCGACAGCGCCCAGAGCGATGTGGCTCAGCGCGTGAACGCGATCATCGACGACATCCGCGGGAACGGCGACGCGGCAGTACGGAAGTACTCGGAGCAGTTCGACAAGTGGAGCCCCGAGGCGTTCCGGCTCGGTGACGCCCGCATCGCGGAGATCATGGCGACCCTCGACCAGCAGGTCATCGACGACATCGTGTTCGTGCAGGAGCAGGTGCGCCGGTTCGCCCAGGCGCAGCGGGACTCGCTCGTCGACATCGAGATCGAGACGCTGCCCGGCGTGTTCCTCGGCCAGAAGCACGTGCCCGTTCAGGCGGCCGGCGCCTACATCCCCGGCGGCAAGTACCCGCTGACGGCCTCGGCGCACATGACGATCATCACTGCCAAGGTCGCCGGCGTGCCGCGCGTCGTGGCGTGCACGCCCCCGATCCGCGGCGAGATCCCGGCGGCGACCGTAGCCGCCATGAAGCTCGCGGGTGCGGACGAGATCTACGTCCTCGGCGGTGTTCAGGCGGTCACCGCCATGGCGGTCGGCACCGAGACCATCGATCCGGTCAACCTCATCGCCGGTCCGGGCAACGCGTACGTGGCCGAGGCCAAGCGTCAGCTCTTCGGCGAGGTCGGGATCGACCTCTTCGCCGGCCCCACCGAGATCCTCATCGTCGCCGACGACGAGGCCGACCCGTTCCTGACCGCGGTCGACCTGCTGTCCCAGGCCGAGCACGGTCCGGAGTCGCCGGCGGTCCTCATCACCACCTCGCGTGAGCTGGGCGAGCAGGTGATCGCGCACATCGAGCAGCTGCTGCCCGGCCTGCCCACCAAGGACTACGCCGAGCCGGCGTGGCGCGACTGGGGCCAGGTGATCGTCGTCGACGACATCGACGAGGCGTACGCGCTCGCCGACTCGTTCGCGTTCGAGCACGTGCAGATCTTCACGAAGGAGCCGCGCGCCGCTCTCGAGAAGATGCACGACTACGGTGCCCTCTTCCTCGGCGAGAACACCTGCGTCTCCTACGGCGACAAGGTGATCGGCACGAACCACGTCCTTCCCACCCTGGGGGCGGCGCGCTACACCGGCGGCCTGTGGGTCGGCAAATACCTGCGGACGGTGACCTACCAGCAGATCGTCGACACCGCATCGTCGGCCCTGCTCGGCGACGTCTGCGGCCGCGCCGCGCGCGTCGAGCTGTTCGAGGGCCACGCCCGCTCGGGAGACGCCCGCGCGTGGCGTCACGGCGGCCGCACCTTCCCCTGGATCGAGGAGAGCCTCGCCGCGGGAGCCGGCGCACGATGACCGACCTGGCCGGCCGGACCGCTGTCGTCACGGGAGGCGGCAGCGGACTCGGGGCGGCGATCGCCGCGGCGCTGCATGCCGCCGGGGCCCACGTCGTGGTCGTCGGACGGGATCAGGCGAAGCTCGACGCCGTCGTGGAGCGCCTCGGCGCCCGCGCGCGGTCGCTCGCGTGCGACGTGAGCGACCCGGCGTCGGTGGACAGTCTCCGATCCAGGTTGGCCGACACCGAGGTGTCGATCCTGGTCAACAACGCCGGCGTCCCGGGGCCGGTGGCCGCGCTCACCGACATCTCGGTCGAGGATTGGGATGCCGTGTTCGACGTCAACGTGCGCGGCACGTTCCTGCTCTGCAAGGCGTTCCTGCCAGGGATGACCGAGCGGGGCGCCGGTGACGTGATCAACATCGCCTCGGTGTCGGGCAAGCGACCCCTCGCCCACCGCACCCCGTACTGCGCGTCCAAGATGGCCGTCATCGGCCTGACGTCGACGCTCGCGTTCGAGGTCGGGCCGGCTGGGGTCAGTGTGAACACCCTGTCTCCTGGTCCAGTGGAAGGGCCGCGCATGGCGCGCAACTTCCGCCTCGAGGCAGAGCGCTCCGGCAGCTCCATCGCCGACGCCGAGGCCGTCTTCGTCTCGCGCGCGGCGCTCGGGCGCATGGTCACCGAGGACGAGGTCGGCCGGGCCGTCGTCGCCATGCTCGACATGCCCGGGCTCTGCGGTGCCGACATCGACCTCTCCGCGGGGATGATCGCATGACCGCCGTATCGCTGCGCGCACGCGCCGAAGCGGGGGAACGCCTCATCGGCGTGCTGCTGCGGATGCCGGGGGAGGAGCTCGTCGAGATGGCGGCGATCGCCGGATTCGACTTCGTACTGGTGGACTGCGAGCACGGCCCGGCCGACATCGTCGCGCTCCGTCAGCACCTCGCCGTCGCCGCGGTCCACGGCGTCCCCGTCGTGGTCCGGGTCGGCGAGAACGACTCGGGGATGATCCTGCGGGCGCTCGACCAGGGCGCGCAGGGCATCCTGGCTCCCCATCTCGACTCCGCAGCCGACGCCCGTGCGCTGGTCGCGGCCGCGCACTACCCGCCGATCGGCACCCGCGGATTCGCCACCTACAGCCGGGCAGGGCGATTCGGACAGACGGATCCCGCGGCCCACCGCGACTGGTTCCTCGCGAACACCCTGGTGCTGGGCATGATCGAGTCGCCTACGGGGGTCGCCCGCGCCCGCGAGATCGTCGCCACGCCGGGTCTCGACGGCATCATGATCGGCCCGGCCGACCTGGCCGCCGCATCCGGCAGGTGTGATCTGTCAGTGCCGGAGGCGAGCCGGCGGGTCAACGCGGCGATCGCCGCGGGGGAAAAGCTCCGCATGGACATCGTGGGCACGGCCCCCGCCGCCGCAGCGGCATTCGATGACGGTGCTCAGCTTGTCGTCTACAACCTGGCATCTTCGCTCATGGAGCACCTCAAGGTGCTGGTGGCTCCGCGCGACTGACCCGATCCAGAGGCGGGGACTGCCGGGAGGGCGAGTCCCCGCCTCTTCTGGTCAGCGGCATCCCCGCAGGAGTTCCCCGAAGGTCTCGGGCTGCTCGAGGGGCAGCAGGTGGCCGCCGTCGATCGTCACCACGCGCGCGTGGGGCAGCTCGGCGGCGATCTCCACGTGGAACTCGGGTGGACACAGCGCGTCCTGGGCGCCGGACACGAGAAGCGTGGGTGTGGCCACGGAGCCCAGCGCGGGCCGGAGATCCACGCGGGTGCATTGCATCTGCAGCTGCGCGCGCAGCGTCGCCGGGCCGGTCTCGTCCGCCATCGCGAGCGTCCGCTCGACGAGGTCGGGCCGGTCGCGTACGGCGACCGGCGAGAGCAGCGCACCGAGGATCTCGGTCTGCAGACTTCGCGCGCTCTCGCCGGCGTCTATTCGGCGGATCCAAGTCCGCCAGGATTCCTGCTGCACTGGTGTGGGCGCCTTCGCGTTCGTCGACGCGAGGCAGAGCCGCGCCACCCGCTCGGGAGCGCGCGCCACCAGCGACATCGCGACGATCGCCCCGAGCGAGAGTCCGCCGAGCACCGGCGTGAGCGCGTCGTCCACCCCGCAGCCTGTCCAGAGATCGGCTGTGCAGTTCATCCCTGGGAGGAGGACGAGCGGCAGCGCGTCAGCCCTTGACCGCACCGTCGCTCAGCCCCGCCACCAGATACTTCTGCGCGATGAACGCGATCAGGATCACCGGGATCGTCAGCAGGATCGAGGCCGCCCCGGCCTGCTGCAGCATCGGCAGGGTCTGTCCGAGCTGCGTGGCGATGAACACCGGGACGGTCTTGGACGACGTGTCGGTCAGCACCAGCGCCGTCAGGTACTCCTGGAAGGCGAACAGGAAGACGAAGATGCCGGCGGTCAGGATGCCTGGTCCCATGAGGGGGATCATCACCCGGCGCAGCATCCCGATCCTGGTGCAGCCGTCGATCATCGCCGCCTCGTCGAGCTCGCGCGGGATCTCGGCGAAGAAGTTCCTCAGCAGCCAGATCGTGAAGGGCTGGTTGATCGCGACCAGTGCGAGCGCGAGCGCGAAGGTTGTGTCGTAGATGCCGAGCGCCCGGCTGATGTCGTACATCGGCAGCACGACGGCGAAGCGCGGAAGCGCGCGGAAGATGAGCGCGAGCACCAGCAGGATCGCCGACACGTAGCTCGGGAACCGCGAGAGCGCATACGCCGCAGGGATGCCGATGATGAGGGCGAGGACCGTCGAGATCGTCGCGACGGTCAGCGTGTTGACGAGGTATTCGGAGAAGTACGTCGTCTCCCACAGGTCGACGAACGCCTTCAGGGTGGGCTGGTAGTCCCAGTACACCGGCGGGTTCGCGAACGCGATGTCGGTCGGCTTGGTGACCGACAGGGTCATCCAGATGAACGGGGTCAGCCAGAGCACGCAGAGGATGCCGAGCAGGATGCCGGTGATGACCGGCTTGCGCTTGCGATCCTTCCGCTGGCGGTGCTTTCCTTCGATGTCTCCGGTGGTGATGGCACGCGTGGACAGTGCCTCGACGCTGAGGGTCATCGTGCGGCCTTCGCTTCCTTGAAGATCCCTCGCATGAAGGGGATGAGCATGACGAGGATGAGGATGATCGTCAGCACGTTGATCGCGCTGCCGAGCCCCAGCTGCTGGGCACCATCGGCGAATGCGACGGAGTAGACGTAGAGCATGATCGACTCGTTGCCGATGTTCGCCGCCTGCGGCGACAGCGGGATCAGATTGTCGAACATTCGCAGCACATCCATGATCGAGATCAGGGTGACGAAGCCGAGCACGCCGCGGATCGTCGGGATGATCACGTGCAGGTGCGTCTGCAGCGGGCTTGCGCCGTCGATGATCGCGGCTTCGCGCAGCTCCGCCGGCACGCCCTGCAGTCCGGCGAGGATGATGAGCATCGCGAAGGGCAGCATGTGCCAGGTGGTGTTGGCGATGATGAGGATCGCGTTCGGCACCTGCTCGGTGAACCAGAGCACCTGCGAGCCGCCCAGCAGTCCGATGAAGCGATTGAGGATGCCGCCGAAGTTGTCGTCGACGAGCCAGGAGAACGCGACCGCGCCCACCAGGTTCGGCAGCACGTACGAGGTGAGCAGGATGCCGAGCACCACCGGGCGCGTCAGGGTGAGGCGGTTCATGCCCGTGGCGACGATGTAGCCCAGCACAAGCAGGATCGCGGTGGTGATGACCGTCACCGTGATGGTGAACAGGGCCGCCTTGCCGAAGCGCACGTCGGTGAGCGCATGGACGAAGTTGTCGAGTCCGACGAACGTGCCGGGGGTGCCGTAGTGGACGGTTTCGAAGCTCCACTGGATGGTGCGGATGAGTGGGATGACCAGCAGTCCGCTCATCACCAGGAAACTGGGTGCGAACAGCAGCCAGAATTCGCGTGCCTTCATGGGTTCAATTCCCTTCGCCGCACGGTGGCCTGGACCGGGGTCCAGGCCACCGTGATGGATCGTCGGATCAGTTGGACTGTCGTCAGCCGGCGTCAGCCCGCGGCGACGGCCTCGCCGGCGGCCTGCATCTGAGCCAGGCCGTCCTCAACCGAGATGTTCCCGGACAGGACCTCCACCAGGATGGGCCGGATCGCGTTGGTGATGTCGGCGATGATCGGCGAGATGACCGGAGGCATGGCGCCGGCGATGGATGCGTTCGCCGCCTCGCCGTACGGCGAGTTCTTGTCGGTGACCATGCCTTCGCGTGCGGGGTAGGCGGCCGGAACAGAGGCCTTCGAGGCGTCTTCACTGACGGCCGATGCCATCATCTCGAAGAGCATGTCATGGTCGAGCTTCGTGTTGAACGGGATCGACCAGCCGTCGATCGAGAGGCGGTCGTAGACGTACTTCGCGTCGTCGCTGGCCTTCGGCGGGGCGGCGAAGGCGAAGTCCTTGGCCAGCTTGCTGTTGGTGTCGAGCGTGAGGTCGTTCATCCGGCCCGAGAACATGATCGACATCGCGGCGGTGCCGTTGTACATCTGCTGCTGCACCTTCGGCTGGTCGAAGGTGGTGACCTGCGGGTCCATGTAGGGCTGCAGGGACTGCATCGCCTCGAGCGCCTCCTTCGCCTCGGGGGTGTCGAGCGTGACCTCGCCGTCTGCGGTGGCGAAGTCGGCACCGAGCGAGTTCATCGTCCCTTCGAAACTGGTCGACACGTCTGCCGTCGCGAGCCACGGCAGGGCGATCGGGTAGTCCATGAGCCCCGCTGCCTTGATCGCTTCCGCTGCCTTGATCATCTCGGGGAAGGTCGTCGGCACGTCGAGGCCGAGGTCCTTGAAGATGTCTGCTCGGTAGGCCATGACGAACATCTGGGCCTGCATGGGGATCGCGTAGAGGTGGCCGTCGTAGGACATGCCCTTGCGCATCGACTCGCTGATCGCATCGAGGCCGTACTCGTCGGAGTACTTGGCGTAGAGGTCGTCCAGCGGAACGAGCTTCTCGTCGGTCGCGAAGCCCGGGATCACGAAGCCGTAGGTCTCGAGGATGTCGTAGGTGCCGGTATCGCCCGCGAGGGTGGCGGTGGTCTTGGTGACCTGGCCGCCGAAGTCGATCGGGTCGTGCTTGACGGTGACGGGATCCTTCGTGCAGCTCTTCACCATGGTGTCGGTGAAGGGGTCGATCGCGGAGGAGTTGTAGGCGAGGACGTTGACGGTGGTTGCGGTGTCGGGAGCCTCATAGTCGCATTCGACCTTGGTGGCGTTGGCGTTGCCGGTGCGGGAACCGGCGCCGCAGCCAGTGAGGGCGAGGACGGCGACGGCCCCGGCGGCAATGAGAGCGATGACGCGCTTCTGGGTAGTTGACATGGCCACACCGTATACGTATGCACGGCAGTTAGGGAAGCCTAAATTGTGGAATGACCGCGAAGCCGTGACTTATAATGTATACGTATGTTGGAATGCAGCGGATCTAGCCCATMTGGGCGGTGGACTCGCGCACGATCAGCTCGGTGGTCAGCTTCAGGCCGTTGGCTGCGGGCTGACCGGCGATCTCCGTGAGCAGTCTCCGGACCGCTCCCTCGCCGAGCTCGCGCATGGGGCTGCGGACCGTCGTGAGCGCGGGAGAGGTCAGGTCGGCGCCGAAGATGTCGTCGAATCCGACGATGCTGAGGTCTTCTGGGACGCGGATGCCGGCATCCCGACATGCCCGCAGCAGGCCCATCGCGATCAGGTCGTTGTAAGCGACCACCGCCGTCACGGCGGCAGCTCGCACCCGGGGGAGGATCGCTGCACCGCCCTCGCGGGTGGGCACCGAAGGGCCGAGCTCGACGATCGACACGCCACGCTCGACAGCGCGGTCGAAGAGGGTGGTCCAGCGAAGCTGATTGATCCATGAGGCGGTMGGGCCCGACAGATAGCCGATCGAGCGATGGCCCAGGCCCTGGAGGTGGTCGAGGAGCTCAGTCACCCCTGGCTCGATGTCCGGGACGACGGCCGGAATGCCGTCCACGGTGCGATTGACGAGAATGAGGGGCTTGACGCGAGACAGGTCCCGAATGTCCTCATCGGAGAGTCTGGAGCCGACCAGAACCACTCCATCCACCGCCGGCTGGAGCCGCTCGACGGATGCGCGCTCGAGTTCCGGCGATTCCTGAGACTCGGCAAGAACCAAGGTGGAGCCCTCGCCCGCCGCGACCCGCTCCGCGCCACGGATCAACTCGAAGTACACCGGGTTCGTGATATCCGAAACCATCAGTGCGAGCGTTCCGGTGCGCCCCGTGTGCAGCGCGCGCGCCATCGGGTTGAGTCGGTAGCCGAGTTCGGATGCCGCCTCCTGGATGCGCTTCTCGGTGTTCCTGTTGATCCGGCCAGGCTTGTTCAACGCCCGCGAAACAGTCGACGGGCTCACCCCGGCGTGACGTGCGACGTCGTAGATGGTGACAACCGGCTTCCGGTTGCCATTTTCGCGCTCGACGTGCGATTCCGGTTCCACCGCAACTCCTCCTGGTCAGGCTCCATGCTGACACACTTCACCTTCTCGTATTCTGGCAATCGGTTGACAAACGGGGATTCCCGTGGGAATGTACTCAGGCAGGTTTCACGGAATTCGATGATGGGTGAGTATGCCTCTTTCGCACCGGCGCGATCCCGATCGACTCTTCCCCGTCGACGCGGGGACGAGGTCGATCGCGCGCGACCTCTATGACCGCGTCGCGGCGGCGCCGATCATCTCGCCCCATGGACACGTGGCTGCCGCGATGCTCGACGCGAATCTCCCGTTCTCCGACGCGGCGGAACTGCTGGTGACGAAGGACCACTACGTCACCCGCCTGCTGCACGCCGCAGGCGTCCCCGCCGCTGCGTTCGGGCTCGGCCCTGCCGCGGCCGGACCACGTGAGATCTGGCGCACAGTCGCCGACCACTGGCACCTGTTCGCCGGCACAGCGTCGGGCTATTGGATCGAAGAAGCGCTCTCGTCGGTGTTCGGCATCGACGATCCGTTCCGCCCGGATACCGCGGACGCGATCTACGACGAGATCGGGCGCCAGCTCGCGCTCCCGGGCTTCCGGCCGCGAGCGCTTCTCGAGCGATTCCGGATCGACGTGCTCGCGACCACCGACGATCCGCTGGACGATCTCGCGCACCATGCCGCTCTGCGTGGTTCCGGGGTGAAGACGCGCATCCTGCCGACATTCCGCCCGGACCAGTACCTCGACCCCGATGCGGCGCAGTTCGCCGACCGCGTCCCCGCGCTCCTCGCCGCGACCGGCCAGCCCACCACGTTCGCCGGGTACCTCGCCGCGCTCGAGGCGCGCCGCGCGCATTTCGTCGCGCACGGCGCCGTGTCCACGGACCACGGTGTGCAGGAGCTGTTCACCGCCGACCTCGAGGCCGCGGATGCCGCTCGGCTGTTCCAGCAGGTGCTGGCCGGGACGGCGGATGCCGCGCAGCGGCGTCTGTTCCGCGGGCACATGCTCCTCCAGATGGCGCGGATGAGCGTCGACGACGGACTCGTCATGACGATCCACCCCGGAGTGCTGCGCAATCACAGCACCACGACGTTGGAGCGGCTCGGCCCCGACACCGGGCACGACATCCCGGTCCCGACGGGATTCACCCACGGCATCCGTCCCCTCCTGGAGAAGTACGGACTCGAACCGGGCCTGCACGTCGTCCTGTTCACGGTCGACGAGACCAACTACTCGCGCGAGATCGCCCCACTCGCCGGGTTCTACCCGAGCCTGTTCATCGGCGCACCGTGGTGGTTCCTCGACGCCCCGGACGCGATCACCCGATTCCGGTCGGCCGTGACGGAGACGGCCGGCTTCTACCGCGGCGCCGGGTTCATCGACGACACACGCGCCTTCGCGTCGATCCCCGCGCGCCACGACACCGCGAGACGAGTGGATGCCGCGTTCCTCGCCCGCTACGTCGCCGAGGGCCGCATCGCCATGCCGGTCGCCGAGCGCATCGCCGACGATCTCGTCGACGCGATCCCGCGGAAGGCGTTCAAGCTGTGATCGAGACGCCCATCCGCCTCACCCGCGAAGCCGCCACCCCCGCCACCCCGGTGCCACCCGTCCGGATCGTGCACCTCGGCCTCGGCGCCTTCCATCGCGCCCATCAGGCCTGGTACACCGCGCGGGCGACGGATGCCGCGGACTGGGGCATCGCCGCGTTCACCGGCCGCTCCGCCGAACTCGTCGAGCGGCTCTCACCACAGGACGGCCTCTACACGCTCATCCAACGCAGCGCGGACGGCGACCACGCTGAGGTCGTGCCGAGCATCGTGCGGGTGGCGCCGGGCGATGACGTCACCGCGTTCGTCGCGGCCCTCGCGGATCCGGACGTGGTCATCCTCACGCTCACCATCACCGAGGCGGGCTATCGGCTCGACCGCGACGGTCGGCTCGACATCGACGACCCGGACGTGCGCGACGACATCGAACTGCTGCGCGGCGGCGCAGACGCCGCCCCGGCGACCGCGCTCGGCCGCATCACGCTGGCGCTCGACAGTCGTCGCCGTGCCGGCGCGCCCCCGCTCGCGATCGTCCCGTGCGACAACATCCCCGACAACGGCCGTGTGGTCGGGGCCGCGCTCCGGGAGTTCGCCGAGCGCGCGGCACCCGCGGTCGCCGCCTGGCTGGCCCAGGGGGTGCGCCTGGTCTCGACATCCGTCGATCGCATCACCCCGCGGATGACCGATGCCGACCGGCTGGCCCTGCGTGCGGCGACCGGATGGGTCGACGAAGCCCCCGTCGTCACCGAACCCTTCTCGGACTGGGTGCTGAGCGGCGAGTTCCCCTCCGGCAGACCCGACTGGGAGGCGTCGGGCGCGCGGTTCGTGGACGACATCGAACCGTGGGAGCACCGCAAGCTGTGGATGCTCAACGGCGCGCATACCCTCATCGCGCTGCTCGGGGGGCTGCGCGGCCACGCGCTCGTCGCCGAGGCGATCGCCGACCCCGTCGTGCTCACGGCCGTGGAGCGACTGTGGGACGAAGATGCCCGCCACCTGCCCGACCTCGGTCTGGAGCACTACCGCGCAGCCCTGCTCGAGCGATTCCGCAACCCCCGGATCGCGCACCACCTCGACCAGATCAGCACGGATTCGATCACGAAGCTGCGGCTTCGCATCGTGCCCGTCGCGCTCCGCGAGCGCGCAGCCGGCGCCCCGGCGGCTGCCTGCGCGACCGTCATCGCCGCGTGGATCCTGTCGATCGGCGCGGGCCGCTCACCGCTGCCCGCGGACCGGGCGGAGACCCCCGGCTCCGCGGGGCTCGTGACAGTGCTCGACGCGCAGCTGGGGGCCGATCCCGCCTTCTGCTCCGAGGTCGAGCGCGCGGTCGCTTCGCTCGCCGACTCCCTCCACTGATCGCACTCACACCCGAGTTCCGCCATGAGCCCGCACGACACAGGAGAACTTCGATGCTGAAGCCACAGGCCGGCGCCACCCGCGACCTCGTCAATCTCGACGGCGTATGGCGGTTCGCGCTCGACACCGGCGACCGCGAGGGAACGCCGTGGACCGGCGCGCTCGCCGGATCCCTCGAGGCCGCGGTGCCCGCCAGCTACAACGACCTCTTCGTCGACCCGGCGATCCGCAACCACGTCGGCGTGGTCTGGTATCAGCGCACTGTGCAGGTGCCGCGCGGCTGGGCGGGGGAGCGCATGGTGCTCCGCGTCGATGCGGCCACCCATGCCGGCCAGGTCTACGTGAACGACAGCCTCGTCGCGACCCACATCGGCGGCTACACGCCGTTCGAGGCGGACCTCACGGGGATCGTCGAGGCCGGCACGGCATTCCGGCTCACGATCGGCGTCGACAACCGGCTCACGAACATCACGATCCCACCCGGCACGGTGACGACCGGTCCCGACGGTGCGCAGAAGCAGACCTACGGGCACGACTTCTACAACTACTCCGGCCTCGCCCGCTCGGTGTGGCTGTACTCCACCCCGGTCGCGCACATCGCCGACGTCACCGTCACCACGGACGTCGACGGCACGACGGGCATCGTGAACTTTGCCGTCCAGGCTGAAGGCGCCGGTGAGGTGCGGGTGCGGGTGACGGATGCCGCGGGCACCGCCGTTGCCGAGGCATCCGGATCATCCGGCTCGCTCTCGATCGCCGACGCGACCCTCTGGCAGCCGGGTGCCGCCTACCTGTACGACCTGACGGTGGAGGTCGTGGACGGCGAGACCGTCCTCGACGGGTATCACCTGCCGATCGGGATCCGCACCGTTGAGGTTCGCGGTGCGGAGTTCCTGATCAACGGGGAGCCGTTCTACTTCACGGGGTTCGGCAAGCATGAGGACGCCGCGGTGCGCGGCAAGGGTCACGACAACGCCTACCTCGTCCATGATTTCGAGCTGCTGGACTGGATCGGCGCGAACTCGTTCCGGACGTCGCACTACCCGTATGCCGAGGAGGTGCTCGAATACGCGGACCGGCATGGGATCGTCGTCATCGACGAGACCGCCGCCGTCGGACTGAACCTCTCCCTCGCCGCCGGCATCACGGGAGCACCGTCCCGGCCGACCTTCTCGCCCGACACGATGAACGCCGGCACCCGCGCCGCGCACGCGCAGCACCTGCGCGAGCTCATCGCCCGCGACAAGAACCACCCCAGCGTCGTGATGTGGTGCGTCGCGAACGAGCCGGCATCGCAGGAGGACGGCGCTCGCGAATACTTCGAGCCGCTGATCGCGCTCACACGCGAGCTCGACCCCAGCCGCCCGGTCACCATCGCCAATGTGATGTTCGCGACATCCGAGACCGATCGTGTCGCGGATCTCCTCGACGTCCTGTGCCTGAACCGCTACTACGGCTGGTACGTCGCCACCGGCGACCTCGCGACCGCCGAGAATCACCTGCGCGGAGACCTGCAGGCGTGGGCCGCGAAGTACGACAAGCCGATCGTGATGACCGAGTACGGCGCAGACACGCTCTCGGGCCTCCACTCCGTCTGGGACGTGCCGTGGACCGAGGAGTATCAGCGCGACTACCTCGCGATGAACCACCGCGTGTTCGACAGCATCCCGGCCTTCGTGGGGGAGCAGGTGTGGAACTTCGCGGACTTCGAGACCTCCGTCGGCATCCACCGCGTCGGCGGCAACAAGAAGGGCGTGTTCAGCCGCGACCGCAAGCCGAAGGCCGCGGCGTTCGCCCTCCGGGATCGCTGGCGCGCGATCGGCAACCGCAAACCCGGCACTACAGAAGGGAACCCCTCATGATCATCGACAAGGCCGAGGTCATCGTCACCAGCCCGGACCGCAACTTCGTGACGCTCAAGCTCACGACGGACGACGGGCTGACGGGGCTGGGTGATGCGACCCTCAACGGCCGCGAACTGGCGGTGGTCGCCTATCTCACCGAGCATGTGGTGCCGCTGCTGATCGGGTCGGATGCCGCGAAGATCGAGGACACCTGGCAGTTCCTGTACCGCTCCGCATACTGGCGCCGTGGGCCGGTGACGATGGCCGCGATCGCCTCCGTCGACATGGCGCTGTGGGACATCAAGGGCAAAGCGGCCGGGATGCCGGTCTACCAGCTGCTCGGCGGCGCCAGCCGCACCGGGCTGCTCGCCTATGGCCACGCGTCGGGCAAGGAGCTGCCCGAGCTGTTCGACTCGGTGCGCTCGCACCTCGAGCAGGGCTATCGGGCGATCCGCATCCAGACCGGCGTGCCAGGACTCAAGGCGATCTACGGGATCGCCTCGCAGGCGGCCGACACCGGTGGCGGCGAAGCCCGCTACGACCACGAACCTGCCCGGCGTGGCGCGAAGCCGGTCGAGGAGGACTGGGACACCCGGTCGTACCTGCACCACCTGCCGGGGGTGTTCGAAGCGGTCCGCAACGAGTTCGGCCCCGACATCCCGCTCCTGCACGACGGCCACCACCGGATGACGCCGATCCAGGCCGCCAAGCTCGGCAAGAGCCTGGAACCGTACGACCTGTTCTGGCTCGAGGACTGCACCCCGGCCGAGAACCAGGAGGCGCTGCGGCTGGTGCGCCAGCACACCACGACGCCGCTGGCGATCGGCGAGATCTTCAACACGGTCTGGGACTTCAAGGACATCATCCGCGACCAGCTCATCGACTACGTCCGCGGTGCCGTCACGCACATGGGCGGCATCAGTCCGCTGAAGAAGACCCTCGACTACGCCGCGATGTACCAGATCAAGTCGGGCATGCACGGACCGACCGACATCTCACCGGTCGGCATGGCGGCCGCGATGCAGCTCGGACTGTCGATCCACAACTTCGGCATCCAGGAGTACATGCGCCACGGCGCCAAGACCGACCAGGTCTTCGAGCAGTCCTTCACCTGGAACAACGGGATGCTGCATCCCGGCGACAAGCCCGGCCTCGGCGTCGAACTGAACGTCGACGAAGCAGGCAAGTACCCCTACGAGC